>NZ_CP031728.1:5167500-5467500 GCF_008806975.1 Cellvibrio sp. KY-GH-1 | reverse complement strand
ATAGCTATAGCGAATTTTTACAGCAGAATCCAGAGCATTCAATTCAGGAATCTATTGCGCAAGAATTCTTCTTTGCCGCACTTAATTACCAGCGAATTGGAGACATTCTTGATGAAGATTTTTGTATAGACATGCAGGCAATTGGCAGCAAAGCGGAAATAATCACGCTGCGCAATTTAATTCCTGCACAGCAGTTAGCAGTACGGCTCAGCTTTGCACACAGTGCCTGCTTTTTTTCTGCCACCCTGCACCCAAGCCATTATTACCAAACACTACTGGGATTACCGGAGGACACCGTACACATTAAGGTTCCATCACCATTTGGCGCGCATCAACTCAAGGTAAAAATCGCCCATCACTTATCGACACGCTATAAAGATCGCCAGGCAGCAATAGCACCGGTGTGCGAAATCATCCAGCAACAATTACACGAAGAACCGGGTAATGCACTGGTGTTTTTTTCCAGTTATGAATTTCTGCAGCAGGCAGAACAACAACTACGCAAACGTTTGGCTCAGCAAGACATACAACTTATTGTTCAGTCGCGACGCATGAGCGAACAGGAACGGGAAAACTTTATCGAGCAGTTCAATCAACACAATAACCTGTTAGGCCTTGCGGTGTTGGGTGGAGCATTTAGCGAGGGCGTTGATTTGTCCGGCGATGCGCTCAAAGGCGCTTTTATTGCAACTTTGGGCTTGCCGCAAGTAAATCCCATCAACGAATATTTGCGCGGCGTTTTGCAAGAGCAATTTGGCCAAGGTTATGATTTTACTTACACCTACCCCGGCATCCAAAAAGTGATTCAAGCCGCCGGCCGAGTGATTCGCAATCAAACAGACTCCGGTTATTTATGGCTGTTGGATCAACGATTCGGACAATCCCAAATTAAGGCGCTGCTGCCTGATTGGTGGAATGAGTAATATGACTACATTTAAGTTTCACCAAAAAACTCAATCCACTTTTTTCAACCACCAACGATGTATTGAATCTAATTAGCTAAAACCTTTTGAAGATTTTGCACAAAGCCCCCTGATTGGCAGGAACGACAGATCGCAGTTGCGGCGCAATTATATTACGCCCCAGAGTCAGAATATTACATCTGCAAGAAAGAAAAAATGCTCATATAGTCAAGATTTACACATCGTCCTTGTAGTTTGTTAATAGGAATTTATTATTTACTTCCAAAGTTTTAGTTACAGAATTTTTACCAGAACTATCGATTTCGCCCAATTCAAGCCGCGATAACGAAGCTATATAATTTTGCATATCCTGATTGAGAGGCTCATTAACATGATTCAACTTGATGCCTTTAGATAAAGAATCTATTGCTTCCTGATACTTGGCATCAAGACTCAATGATATGCCATGAGCAAACCAATACAGAGGGTTCTCCTCATCAACATTTTGTAAAATTGAACTTAAACAAAGCTTGGCATCATCATTTTCCGCCAAAAAAACATGCAGAAGTCCCTTTTGCAAAATAGCCATCTCACGAACTGACTCCTCGGCAATAGCAGCTTGAAAAAATTGCTTGGCCCGCTCGTACATTCCGATTTCAGCATATTCAGCCCCTAGCAAATATTGGGCTCGACCATGATATTCACCTGAATTAATTTCCTTAAGATGATTAATCGCACGATCATGAGAACCTTTCGATATTGCGTTCAGAGCTAAAAAGAAACTTTCTTCGCTATCAAAGCTACTCATACACACCACCCTGGAATTATATAAAACTATTAACTAACGCCTGAGTCACCAAAACCCAACCGTCGATCAGAATAAACATAAGTATCTTGATAGGTAAAGATATTGTAAGCGGCGGAACCATGATCATACCCATTGCCATCAAAATGCTGGCTGCAATCAAATCTATAAGCAAAAATGGAATAAATAAAACAAAACCAATTTTAAAAGCACTCTGAAGCTCGCTGATCATAAAAGCAGGAATCAATACAGAACTCCTAATATCCGCTAAACTTTCAGGCTTTGGCTGATTTGCCAAATCGAGAATAGTAACCAAATCCTTTTCTCTTGTTTGCCTTATCATAAACTCACGTAGTGGCTCCATGGCGCCTTTAAGCGCATCCTCCGTAGAAATCTGTCCCGCCTGATACGGTGTTAGGGCCTTTGTTTCGATTTGCTCTATTACAGGCATCATCGTAAAAATAGTTAAAAATATTGCCAAAGAAACCAACACAACATTTGGGGGAGTGTTAGGCATGCCAAATGCGTGGCGCAGCATGGCTAACACGATGATAATTCTGGTAAAAGCAGTCAGCATTACCACTAATGCGGGAGCAAGACTTAACACCGACAGCAGCAACAGCACCTGAAAGGCTTTACTGATACTTTGTTGATCATTTTCCTGAAAAGATATATCAACGCCACCCAAACTAAGGTCTGCGGCGCCAGCCCCGACAGAACAACAAATACATAATAAAAAAATAAAAAATTTTAGTCGCATTTCAAAAAGCCATGGCTCTATAAATCAATAAATTAAGTATTTGTTTCACTTATAGAGACGCCTGCACGCCCGACAACAAGTAAATATTTTCTCTCATCCACCGAAATTAAATAAGCGATATTATCGGCATGCAATTTTTGTCTATCCAATATTTTCAAATGCTTACCTTGCTCAAGCGGCAACAGACCAAGCCTTGAAAGCTTGTCTTTATTGCGAGAAAGAAGAAAAAAACCTGCGCATAAAATAAGTAGTGCAAAACCAAAACCACTGAATACGGACGCATAAGATTCCGCTTCTTTTTTATATGGGATACCGGCAAGATCTTTATTTGCTATAAAACTACTAGTAGATGATTCCTGTGCTGGCGCCTGTTCACTATTGTCGGCTTTGGCAAAAGGAGCTGCCAGACAAATCAATAATGACATATAAATAATGAGCTTCACGATATTAATCCAAAATATCTGTAATCTGAATTCCGAAGTTTTCGTCAACAAGAACCAAATTACCACGAGCAATTACCTTTCCGTTCAGCAATAAATCAACGGGAGCATCAGATGGTGCATTAAGCTTTAAAACAGAGTTTTTTCTGAGCTCAAAAAGTTCGGCAACAGTCACATTTGCTGAACCAATGCATACATCCAGAGATACGCTAACATCCTGGATTAATGCAATTTTACTCGAATCAACGATTTTTCCACCAAGAGATAAAGGTTCCAGATTATCCAATTCAATATTGCTGACTTCTTTACTATTCACATTTGTATCCATTATTAATTAACTCACGATTCGCAAAGCCTTATGGCCATTACTAGTACCCAAATTCCCATTACAAATAGACTGCTTCGAAGAAGCGCCTAGAGAAACCAGATCAGAAATAGAAGCATCCAGACGAATAATGTCACCTGGATTAATTTTACTCAAATCACCAATAGATATTTCAACGGTACCAAGAAATGCATTCACACTAGTAGACAGATTGGCGCACACTGACAAGCGGTCATGGATACCCCTACGAGCAACTAACGCGCCCTCCCCATCACTTCCTTTGACGGCTTTAAGGTGCCGACCATCCATTAAAACTTCAACTAATAATCCATACAGATTAACACTATAAAACAAAACCCCGGCCCCTTTTATAGCTGAGTAATGAAGCAACTCAGATTCACTTAACGGCGTCGTAACATTGCTATTTAACGCTGAAATAGCATTAGATAAATCCTGCGCAAGTGCAGCAAGTAAAATATTTGCCTCTTCATTACGAAGGGTAATTTTTTTTTGATCTCTGCTATCCGAAGAAGGCTGTACACCCAAACCAGCTAGCCACAGGTTCGAATCGGCGGTTAATTTTATAAGAGTCGACTTTGTACCAACTCGAGTTTCAAATTGAACATCCAAATCAGAGTTCCCGCAGAAATCATCGATCCGACTTCCTACAAGGCTGGCAACTCTCAGTGAAGAGGTATTCAAAGATACTTCGCCGAAAACTGATTCGCACCAACTGTGTATGCAGGAATCAATTAAATCTTTAACTTGTGCAATATCCTGGTCAGAGAATAATACGTAGGGCATTACAACCATTGTTATCTACCTACAGAATTATATAAATCTTCAATCATTTCATTGGCCACATTCAACACTTGAGAACTAGCCTGATATCCACGCTGGATAATGATGATTTGAGAAAACTCTTGGGATAAGTCCACATTCGACATCTCCAAACTTTGGGAGACCAAACTTCCCATAGAACCATCACCAGGCTTGCTTACGGTGTAATACAAATTACCTGTATTCTCGAACAAAGAACCATTCAATGATGTCAACAGTTCAGGACTATCAAACTTGGCAAGAGCGATGGTTCCAACATCCTTCTTTTCTCCGTTCGAGTATTCAATCTTAACAGTACCCTCACCGGTGAAAGACATGGATACCAAACGACCGGACAGACTTCCATCGTTTTCCTCCACAGTAATTTTTGCATCTGAAGAGTTTGACGCAGAAGATATTTGGCTAAAGTCAATTGCCACACCAGTAATGTTTCTCTCATTTGGAGTAACTGCAGCGAGCTTATGGCTATTCAGCGTTTGTCCATTAGAAAAATGCAACACTGACTGCCCGGTCGCATCAAATGAAATATCTGAAAGTGTTCCCGCACCGTAACTATCGTCTTTCAAAATATTGACGGTATTGCTGGTAGTATTCAGCACCAAACCGGGTTGATCATCGCCACCAGAAAAATCCAGATTAAAGGTCATCTTTTTTCCATCAGGACGATCTATCGTCACACCAACAGAACTATTTAAAAGATTTCCCAAACTATCAAAACCAAGATTGCGATTGGTGGTTGCAGTAATTATTTTTGATGGGTCTGTTTCATCAGTTACAGTCAAACTCCATAGATCGCCATTGGTTGTTTGCTTGGTAAAACGAACTGTTATATCAAAAAGCGCACCATTGCTGTCACGCACAGGGATCTTCATGCCTGCTTGCGATAAAGGGGGATAAATTATTTTATCTACGATTGTTGGCGGTGCAGATGACAAAACATTATAGTTTTTGTTAAGGGAGCCATTTAAAATCACATTAGAAGTTGCTTTACCTGGCATATTCTTAACGGTAGATAAATCAAACTCGATTAAATTACCGTCCGCATCCCTTCCCGCTAAAACACCACCAGACTCTGTGTGTACCAACAAGCCTTTATCATTAATAATAAAGTGTCCAGACTCAAAGAAATTCAGGTCTCCATTTACAGAGGCCACTAGTTTAGCGCCATTAGTTAGGCCTAATGTAAATTGATTCGTTAGAGAAGTCTTAGGAATTGCAACAAATGCCTTGCTAAAATCATCTTTGGAAATAAATTCGAAATCTCGAAAATTTAATATTTCATCAGTGGTATCAGACACCAAACTGCCCAGACTGTTAAAATCCAAACGGTGCGACGCTTGCAACTTGGAACCATTTTTAGAAAGGAAATCCACATCCCAACTATCTCCGGCACGCTTTGTAAAGCGTAAATCAATCTTATGGCTGGCCCCATTTTCATCAATAATTTCCACTTCAATTGCACTTGATCCCTTTGGAGGGAAAACATCACCTTCCGCAGCTCCTTTATTCAGAGCCCCCAGCATTTTTAATAGTGTTGTTTTCTTGAATTCTGCCGCGTTGAAATCATTAATATTGAAGTCAACCAAGTTGCCAGAATCATTTAATGTGGCAACACGATAACCGCTAATTGGATCGACCAGATAGCCTTCTTGATCAAACTGGAATTGGCCTGCCCGAGTAAAATATTGTTTATCCCCATCTCGAAGAATGAACAAACCAGCCCCATCAATAGCCATATCTGTTTGAACACCAGTAGAGCGCACATCGCCCGATGTAAATCTGAGCGCACTACCGCTAACATCCGCGCCTTCATCGGCATTTGAGCGATAATACAGATCGGTTGCTTTAAAACCGGGAGTGTTTATATTCGCAATATTTTTACTAAGATTATCCAACCCTCTTGCTGATACAGATAGACCAGATAGGCTTGTATATATTGAACCAAATAACGACATTTTATTCTCCCAAACTTTAATTTAACGTCCGATTATTTTGTAGTCCGCACCACAGTAACAGCTGATGGGCTAACGCGAATTACATTGTCTGCCGATATACTCACCCCGAGCGTCACATTATTTCCATTCAACTCAATCGCACTAACCGTGCCTACCGCAGAACCACCAGGAATATTGCCGCTATTAACGAGCACTTCTTTGCCAAGCAGTGACACTGACTGGTTAACCGAACTAACATCAAGAAGGCTCTCCATACTCTTACTATTTGAGTTAGCAATTTGCAATGAAGAAAACTCTGCTAGCTGAGTCAAAAACTCGCGGTTATCTACAGGTTCCAATGGGTCTTGGTAATTTAACTGGGTCAAAAATAACTTTAAAAAGTCGTCCGTGTTTACCGCTTGCTGAGGCAGACTCTGGCTTTCATTGGACACCCGTCCGATAGACTCAATCGCCACGCTAGTTACTCCCGAAATTATTAATATTGAAAGTTAGAAAATGGTTTTTCCGTTCATCAGAATTTTCTTTAGCACGCCACCGGCCAGTAATATTGCCTTAAGCGAATCCACCAATTTCTTAGTTAAAAACTTTTCGTTAACCCGATAATCCCTTGCCAAAATCACAAAACCACCTTCAGCATTCGTCAGAGACACCTGACTTGGCTGCGTAACGTTCGTATCATGCTTGATTTTCACGACGGGATTCGTAGAAGAACTGCCTGCAATATTAGTCGCAGCCCCCCTTGCAACCGCCTCACGATAATTGGAAACATTTCCAATTATCATCGGCTCGATTGTTTTAGTGCTCACAGCTTCGTTTAATTGTTGGGTAATATTGCCCTGCACGGCTTTTCTGGCCATCCCAGTGCTAGCATTCAAGAAAACTTGATGCTGCAAAGAAGCATCCGATACAGCAGAAATAGATTTTTCAATTCCTATATCCAAGCCGTTTAAAGTCGTTGGTTGATTTCCTTTTACAAGAGGAGAGTTCACAGTTTCAGCGTAGGTAAAACCAACATCCCCAAACAAGCTTTCCTTTCCTGATATAGTAAAATCACCACCCACCGAAACTTGATTTAATGGTTGTTGATTTGTAAACCCCATCTTAGAGTCGTTGCCCTGATCAAAACCATAGATCAATGCCCCATGGTCAAGATCAATATCCAATACATCAAATACCTGCTGCCAACGCTGCTTTATCGCTAATGCCTTTTCACTTTTTTGTGCTGCCTCTGTCTGGGAGTAGCCAATCTGTTTTCCGCTAAGGGTTTCGAGGATTTCCATGATTATGAGCTCCGTGCCGGGTGCGTAGCATACAAATCAGACAGTATAATTTCCTCTA
Organism: Cellvibrio sp. KY-GH-1; assembly: GCF_008806975.1. Lineage (NCBI taxonomy): Bacteria > Pseudomonadati > Pseudomonadota > Gammaproteobacteria > Cellvibrionales > Cellvibrionaceae > Cellvibrio > Cellvibrio sp. KY-GH-1. The sequence goes on along the minus strand of NZ_CP031728.1, from coordinate 5,460,135 downwards.
CTTTTATTCGTTCCATAACTATTTCTTTTTTTACAGATAGCATTTTTTGATCAAGCGATTTTTCTTTAGCTGTAAGAATTTCTACTTTTCGCTCAAGAACCTTAATCTCTGCTACTAACAAATTAGCTCTATCAACCAAACCCATTTTTATATCTTGTAATTCTTGCGCGTATTGCATGCGCTCATGCCAAAGCAAAGGGTCTAACACCTGGTTATTTCCCATCGCGTTTGCCGCCAGTTGCATCAGCCCCTGATATTCTTGCACATTAGCATCTATGCGCCTTTCTATTTCAGAGTAACTGGTCTTGAGGTTATGAATAGCCAAAATCAAATCCATTTTCTCAATCTGATTACGACGCATAATCAAATCAATCACCTTACCTTTCCCTTGTAATTTTTTCATATGTACCCTGCCATCTTTAAATACTTATCAGCAATTAGACATAACTAGAGAGCTGGGAAAAAAAGGTTCCAATATTTCGCAGTTCGCCCGGCGTTTGAGCTAATAGCCCATCAATTTTAGGCACCGCTTCCAACGCCTTGTCCAACATGGCATTTCGCCCCGCTTGATAGGCGCCCATGTCGATAAGATCTTTATTTTCCTGCAATAAGCTCATATATAACCTGGCTTTTTTTAATACCGACCTTTGATCAGCAGGTAATAAATCATTTTGTAATCGGCTAATACTTTGCAGAACATTGATTGCAGGAAACTGCCCTTTATGCGCTAAATCCCTGGTTAACATTAAATGCCCGTCCAATATAGCTCGAACATTATCGGATATTGGTTCGTTAAAATCGTCTCCTTCAACTAACACCGTGTAAAACGCGGTAATAGTGCCTCCATTTTTGTAACTACCCGAACGCTCCAGTAATTTCGGTAACGCAGAAAATGTTGATGGAGGGTATCCGCGAGCAGTAGGAACCTCACCTGCGGCCAATCCGATCTCTCTTGTTGCCATTGCAAACCTGGTCACTGAATCCATTGCCAACATCACATCAAGACCAAGATTTGCGTAATACTCAGCAATTGACGTTGCTGCATAGGCAGCCCTCGCCCTAATCAATGCTGGTTGATCTGCCGCTGCAGCTACCACAATTGTTTTACTCAATCCGGCGGTTCCTAAATCGCGCTCTATGAAGTCCAAAACTTCACGACCACGTTCGCCAATTAGTGCAATAACATTTATATCAGCTTTGCTATTGCCGGCGATCATCCCTAACAAGGTACTTTTACCAACACCGCTACCCGCAAAAATCCCCAGTCGCTGTCCCTTACCCATTGTAATGAAGCCATCGATACACGAAACTCCGGTCTCAAATACCTCGTTAATTCTACGCCTGTCCATAGGGTTGGATGGGTTTTGATACAACGGATATTCGATGTAGGTTTCGATAGGAGCTGAATCAATCAAACTGTTGCCAAACGAATCAATCACACACCCTTTTTTCCCAGTAGGCACTTTTATGGAAGCAGATCGGCCCAGTGCAATAATTTCGCTATTTAAATGAACGCCATGCAAATTGCCGTATGGGCTCAATAACACCTTGCCTTCGCGAAACCCTATAACCTCTGCTAATACTGGTTCGGATTGTGATGACGAATGAATTTCACAAAGCTCTCCCAAATAAACATCGGGCCCTTGAGACTCAAGAATTGAACCATAAAACTGGACAACACGCCCTGACCTGGTAACAGTCTCGCAAGTTCTTAACGCGCGAATAAAGGGCGTAACAACTGATGTCATTTGCGAGCTCCATCCTTTGCGATCACCAGCGCGTCTTTGATCCTCTCTAACTGGGAATCAAGCCTTGCATCCCAGATACCGTTTTCGGTTTCTATAATACAACCGCCTTTTTTCACCCTATCATCAGAGACAATATCCGCTACCCCTTGCAACTGGAACAAATTATCAGTAAGCATTTGCTTTACCAAGTCGTAGTCTTCATTGGATAAATGTAACTTTATATTTTTCCTGTCTGCAATTTTTGACACAGCGGACTGAAGAACCGCATTTAAAAATTCCGGGGTCTTGTAATACTCACCGACAATTAAAATCAACGCCTCATATGCCAAAAGAATTGAATCCTTTTGTATGAGCCCTAAATCTTCGCTTAAGCGATAATTAAATATATCCACCGCAGATACGAGTGCAACAGCCCGATCTTTGGCTTCGAGTGCAGCCTGATTAACTCCAGCCCTATAACCAATTTCATATCCTTTGCTTTTATCTCGCTCTTCTATTTCCGTTTGAGCTGCCAATAACGCTGAATATCTTGTTTGCAGCGCTTCAATTTCTCTGGTTAGCCTGGTAATTTCATCATTTAACAACCGATTTTGACCCGCCAGTTGCTCAGTTAAATTAGGGTAGCCCGCTTCATCTTGAGAATGACCCTCTGCATCCGCCCTTGCAGGTTCAATAAAATCAGCAGCAGGCTCACTCTTTGCGTGACCTAACATGGAATTGCCTTGAGCGTCCGAGCCGCCAAATTGGTCTCGTTTATAAGGAATACGCCTTACGCCATTTACCGGCAATGATTTGTATATTTCGACCATTACCGGGACCTTTCAGCTGTTTTGATTAACGCCACCCGCATGTTACTAATAACACTTAAGGAAATTGTTTTCTGCCTTTTTTTCGCTAACCCTAATATCCGTAAATACCTGGCCCTATCCACGAGCTGCGACAAAAATAGATCATCTTCTGTTGTTAAATCGGTCACCAACAGGCTTAAAAAAACATCTGAGTGCCGAGCTACTATCTTACGCAGGTTAATCGTAATGTCAGGTTCAAGTGTTAATTGAGCCGAAGATTGCTCCTGCAATATTTTGGGAGATCCAATTGCATCCGGCACGCATCCTTCAGGCTTCTCATCAAAATCAACTAAAGCATCAAGCTCGAAAATCTGATCAAATGCAATGCCATCTAATTCAGCCAGTACCGGGTCCAACTTATTTCTTTCCTGCACAGACAATTGACTGAGTATCCATTTACGATCCGCAGAGCCAATTCCCTTCAGTTTTATTGCAGCCAGCTTAACCTTGTCAGTCATGATTGATCCTACTTAGTCTGCTAACCACTGACGAATATCCAACAGCAACTTCTCACGCTGTTGCTGTGTAAGACTTGATGAGAGCCGGGTATTTTTATGACGTAGAATTACTACAAACAAAAATATCAATAACAACCCGGCCGCAATCGACAGGTAAACCAACCCATTAATTAACCATCGTGAATTTGTCTTGCCAACAATCGGTTTGGAAGCAATAACAGGATCGGCAGCTGAAGTAACAGGAGCAACAAACAGTTCCGCAGCTATAGGATTAACTTGCGTGGTTTTACTTTTATCACCCTCATGCAACGGCTTCATTGCAAACACTTCAATTCTGTCATTTCTTTCATCGCTAGTTCCAATAGCCGCAGCAACAAGCGATTTAATATGCTTTAACTGATCGCTACTTTCACTTTCCGGCACAACAACACTGACCGTTATACGTTTTATCTGTCCCGCAGTTTGTATAACACGCTCTCTTCGCTTTCCAAACTCGAAGGTTCTATCAATATTGATATCCAAGCCATCATTATCTTGCCCGGCGTGCCCGGCGCCTTGATTTTGCAAGCCCGATGACTTGTCTTTAACCAGAAACCCAATATTTTTATTTCCCGCCGAAGGCAAAAGCTCTTCTATTTCGCTTTGCCTTTCCGCAAGATCAAGGTCAACATCGATCGTAGCTGAAAAATTACCATCGCCATAAATATCAGCAAGTAAGCGCGAGGTTTTTGATAAGAAATATGCTTCCAATTGCTGCTTTTTATTCACTTGGGAAACGGACAAGGAATCATCACTTACGACTGAGAGGACAACACTGCTACTATCACTCACAACAACATCATTCTCTGCGAGACCATCAACTGCAGAGGCCACCAGCTTTTGGATTCCGTTAACCTGCTGCTTAGTCAATGTTACATTTGGCTCAAGAACGAGTGTTACAGATGCCTTGGCAGCTTCCTTTTGACGAAAAACACCTCGCTCACCTAATACAACATGGACCCTGGCCGACACCACACCTGCAGTCAGGGAGATTGTTTTTGCAAGTTCTCCTTGCAATGCACGTTGCAACAAAACGTTTTGGGAAAATTCATTTAAACCATAATCAACGGTATCGAACAATTCAAAACCTTCTTGTGGGTTTAATTCAAAACCAGTTGAGGCCAGCTTGACTTTAACATCCCGCAACTTTTCCTGATCAACCAGAATATTGCCTTGCTCATCCAATTGGTAATCGACCTTTAGCTGATCCAGACTAGCTGCTACCTGACCAATTTCTTTGTCTGTAAGTTGCTCAAATAAAGGGGCTTTACTTTCCTTATCATTAAGAATAAAGGTGGCCAATCCAGCAACTACGATGATCGCTACAAACATAACCAAGAAGAAAGTATTTTTTTTACTAGTCCATGCACTCATATCAATACTTAAGGCACCTTATTTGAAACAGGTACCTTTATACGCCCCCGACAATTGAAATCACTATTTATTAATTTGCGCATCCGCAAGTTTAAATAGACATGCGCAGCAATTCTTGCGTACCTTCTATCACTTTATTCCTAATTTGTACTGCAAGCTCAAAAGAGGTTTGTGCTTTCGATACACTCAACATAACTTGATGAATGTTGTCAGTTTCACCAACAGCAAGTTTTCTCACTTCCACATCAGCTTTTTCAATACTTGCATCTATTTGTTTAATTTCGCTATTCAATAACTTTTCAAAACTTCCCAGCTCTTTATTTGAAACGGAATTTGAAAAAAAACTGCCACTTGGTAGACCTGAAATTGGTTCAATTAACATACCCATTAACTCCCTATTTCCAATGCTTTTAATGCCATTGATTTCGCAGCATTCACCACTTGCACATTAGCTTCGTACATTCTCGTGGCGACCATCAAATCCGTCATTTCATCTATTGAGTTAACATTGGGAACCTCAACAAAACCTTTGGGGTCCGCATCAGGATGAGATGGATCAAATATTAATTTGGTGGCATTTGCCCGTTCAACTATTGCCACACTACCAATAGCGGCATTAAAGTTATCTTGAACCAATGCATTGAACCCCTGGTTCACAACCTCAAGAGGCTTATAAACCACCCCATCGGCCCCTCTGGTCGTATTTGCATTTGCAATATTCATTGCAATTACATCCAAACGTTTTTTTTGATAGTCCAAACCCGCACCGCTAATCGCAAAAATTGATTGAAGATCCATTAACCTCGACCTCCACCTGATATAGCAGACTTCAATATCTCTCCCAGCTCGCTTCTCGCTCGCAATAGGGATTGATACCTCAGGGTGTTTTCCGTCAACTGCATCATTTCTGCTTCTATCGATACACCTTCGGGCGCAGATGAAAAATTGACCATTTCTTTTTCATTAATCCGGTCTAACGCATCTCGGTAGGAAGCGATATCAGCATCGGTGCCAACTAAACCTCGCAACTCCTGCATAATCGCATCAAAGTTTAAACGCCCAGCCGCATACCCTTTCACTCCCGCATTGGCGATATTGTTTGCAATTACTTTATGATTGAAGGCTGCAATATCCAACGCTTTGGTAACTACATCTCCTGTAATACTTTCGATAAACATAAAAGCTCCAAAAATTTATTGGATTATCAAATCAGCGTGCAGAGCACCAGCTGAATTAATAGCCTGCAAAATAGTAATTAATTCTCGGGTTGTTGTTTTAATCTGCCTCAACGCAGCAACTAAGTCCGCAATAGTTGCGCCAGACGATAATTGAATCGAATTTAAATCACCTTCTGTTGTTTCAATATTGGTATCAGGAACAACTACCGTTTGAATCGCATCGCCACTTTGGCGCAAAAAAGAAGAGGGCTGAGAAACGTGATAGTCGGTGGAAATAACAACTCGTAAACTACCGTGAGATATAGTGACATCATCGATCCTAACATCACCGCCAGCCACTACTATCCCTGTACGCTCATTGATAACCACTCGTGCAACACGATCAGGGCTAACTGAAACATTTTCCAATCTGGAAATTGTGTCAATCACGTTCACTCCAGTGGGAATATTTACTTTAATCCTCCCGGCATGAATTGCTTTTGCTGAGGAAGTACCCAACTCTCGATTTAGAGCCATCTCAATACGACGCGCGGTAGTGAAGTCGGGTTGATTCAACAAAACATACAATGAGCCATTTTCGTCAACAAACTCAGGAACAACGCTTTTTTCAATTAACGCCCCGCCCGGAATGATCGCTACTGTCGGGTGGTTTTTTTGTACTGAGTTTCCATTGAGATCAAACGCAAAACCACCTACGCTCAACTGCCCCTGAGACAAGGCATATATTTTATTGTCCACTCCCTTCAAAGAGGTCAGCAATAACGTACCGCCGTTTAGACTACGTGCATCACCAATCGACGATACGCCGACATCTATCCGATCTCCCCGCTCCGCAAATGGCTTGAGCGTCGCAGTAACCATAACAGCCGCAATATTTCTACTTCTAATATCCTGAGCTGAAATATTCACACCAAACTTCGAAAGTGAATTAATTAGTGATTGATTTGCTGCACTACTCTTCGGCGAATCGCCTGTTCCTGCCAGCCCCATTACCAGCCCGTAGCCCGTTAAGGTGTTATCTCTAATTCCATCAAAACGCGCAATTTCTTTTAGCCGAATATCCGAAGCGAACGCTACCCCACTGGAAAACGGAATACCAATCCATAATAAAACCACCCCGACTATTCCTCTAAAAACGAGGGCGCCACGATTACCAAATTTTTGTAACATAAGACCACGTCCTTCGAATCAAACCCTTCTCCGCATTTTTATTACCACTGTATTCAATTTTTGCATCATTAAGCCGAGCTGAGAGTGCCGTGTTATTCTGATCGATATCTTTCATACGCAACCAACCGCTAGCGCGGATAAATTGCTCATTACCATTAATATTAATTTTCTGCTCTCCAGACACATAAAGCTTGTCAGTATCTTTTACTTCCAAGACCTCTACAGTAATTTGAGCCCTAACATTACCCGTACGTTGATTATTCAATGCTTTATCGGAAGCAAATTCGGCCTCTACAGCAACTGATTCACTACGACCATTACGATCCGGCGGATCCAAATCTGTAGCAGTTTTGCCGGCACTGCCACCGAGCCTGACACTACGCCCCTGGGCCTTATCTTCTGTTGTATTTGCTTTTGCAGATTCAACTATCAATAAGGTAACAATATCTCCAACCTTAAATGCCTTCTCATCTGCCACAAGTGCCTGAAATTTATTCTCTTCGTATAAATTCTGAGAAGATGCAAATGGAATCCCACCTACTATTAGCATTAAGGCGCAAAGGCTACGCAAAAAAAATTGTTCCTTTCTCATCAATTCCCCAACCCCACATTATGGATTAGCATCAACAACAACCTGTTTCCGCGCAACAACCTTCCCCGAGAATATTTCCTTACTTTCGGTAGCCATCAATTTCACATAATCGCCGATCTCAGCTGAACCCTGTGCAATCGCTTTGGTTATAATGCTGACACGACCCGATCTTGATACAACCTCTACATCATCACCAAAATTAATTGCTTTAATTTTTTTTATCATCCTATGATCGAGAACCATTTTCTCGGCAACGTTTTCCACATAAACAAAATTACCAAATTGTTCAGCAGGCAACTCGTTTAACCTAACCACTTCTAACGGGAGCCCATTTATCTCTGCCATCTTAATCACGAAATGTTTACGACTAACCAATTCTCCACGTGCAACTGCTGTTTTTAGCACCAGCACCTCCATTTGTGCTTTTACCTCAAACCATACAGGTAGACTTTGAACCAGGCGCTCCCCTTTGTAAGCATCAACCCAAACCGCCATTCTAGTCTTTACTAACCCAACAACATCCCTTGGAACAAACCGCAACTCACCATCGTACTTTAGACTAGGGGCAACTATTAAACTTACATTACTTTTTCCATAATGCTTTTCCAAATATCCTTCAAGCGCCTTCTTAGCCACAGTAACAGCAGCCACTGAAACATCCGCCCCACCCTTAAATTTCACAACCACGCGAGGGGGAACATTTACATTAACCAACTCTCTGTCGCGCTCACCTAAGGAAATCAGAATTGCATTTTTAATCGCAACACCTTTAACATATTGTCTTGCTTCAAAGCCTTCAACAGGCAATACAATAGTCATCGAATTAACTCGAGCAACATCAACCTCTTTCATCCCCTGCTCATTCTTCAATCTCGCAATCTGCTCAATTTTGAATAGGTTCGTCTTTGCTTCTGCAGAAATTACCGGATACACATCCAAATAAGGGGTTTTAGCGAACACTAGTGCACTCAAAAAAAACAACACGCACACATTAAAAAAACGCAAAAACAAACTAGCTGCAACGTGGGAAACACTAAGCATACTGCATTACAGCCCAAATATATAAATCCAATTAAGAGCGCAGATTATTATTGATCTTTAATATCTCATCAGAAGCAACAATGATCTTTGAATTTACTTCATACGCCCTTTGCGCGATTACTAGCTCCAGTAGTTCGGCAACCATATCAACATTCGAGGACTCAAGATAACCCTGAGCCAATTTGCCATTAGTCAACTCCCCAGGGCGTGCGCTAACGGGAGATCCTGAATCTTTAGTTTCCAGATATAGATTTGAACCAGTCGCATCAAGCCCTTCATCACTCAAAAAACTTGCCAGTTCAATTTGCCCAATAGAGATGGGCTCGCTTTCACCAGACACCAGGGCTTCAACTAATCCATTTTCATCGATCTTGATTTCTGTTGTGTCTGGAGGAAGTTGAATTTGTGCCGAAAGCCTATATCCATCGACTGTCTCCAGATAACCATCTGAATCGACTTTTAGGGCGCCATTGCGGGTATAGGCAACCTCTCCATTCTCTAACTCAACTTCAAAAAACCCCCGACCTTTAATAGCGACGTTAAAGGGGTCGTTTGTAAGCTTCAACTCACCAGCAACGAAGTCTTTTCCTATTCGAGCTATCGAGGAACCCATCCCCTGCAGATTATGAATGTTCTCTTCTGCACTCGCCGTATCATTTGGTTTATAAAGCAAATCCGAAAAATCGATTTTGCTCTTTTTAAATGCAGTCGTGTTCACGTTAGCAAGATTGTGCGAAATGGTATCAAGGTGAGATTGCTGAGCATGCATTCCCGTAGCAGCAATATAAAGCGAGTCCAACATATTATTTCCCCTTAAAATTCTGCGAGCTTATTAATCGCTAAATTCATTACATCATCATATGCCTTTAAGACACCATGAACAGATTCGAAATGCCGAGTTGTTTCAATCAACCGAACCATTTCATCCATCGTTTTAACATTGGACGTCTCCAGGAAACCTTGACGTACTTTTGCATTGATTGGTTCAGCACTTGTGGAGGTAAGCGAGTTCAGGTCATAAAACCCATTCCCCAAATATGCCTCCGGGTTCAAATCAGCAGCATTAATCAGCTTAAGCTTGTCTATTGCTTGACCATTTTGCATAACGACACCAGATTCATCGATCTCAAAATTTCCGGGCTCCAATTGAATAGCACCCGTCTGCCCCATGAACAATTCATTGTGTATTCCGACAAGCCGCCCTTCATTGCTAACCCTTAATGTACCAACTCTTGCAGCCCGCGCCACACCGTCCACATCAACAACAAAAAGGGCGTTGCCGTCAATACTGAGGTCTGCAGGGTTAGCCGTGTATTTGAGGGTGCTTTGGCTGAAATCCTTATGTTTAACCTGATGCATTTTCTGTACATTTGCAACATCGGACCGATTGGTGTAGCCAACTGGATCGTACTGACTAAATGTCGGCAGCTCACGTTTGTAGCCAGAAGTAGACACGTTAGCCAAATTTTGACTAATAGAATTCAACTTATACAAATCATTATTTAGTGAAAATCTTAATGCTTCTATTGCATCAACCATATCTATCCAATGCCTTTTGTTTATCCGAGCGAAGAGAAGTTAATCAAACTCTTTGTCTGCCAATCTGAACCACGCCGCAAGAAGCAATACTGATTGTTCCCGGCACTTCGTTTAAGCTTAAAACCGTCATACTTGGCAACACCCTGTCCACCAACTTCCGGATATGCCGACGCAAACTGGGGGAGCACAATAAGATGGGTGGGTGTCCATTAGCCATCATTTTTTCCGCCTCAGAAACCAGTGCAGAAATAAAACCTTCTGTCACCCTAGGCTCAACTAACATCCCGGTTCCTTCACCTCTCAACCCGGATTGAAAAGTTTGCTCGAGGGACGGCTCCATCGTAATTACATTAAGGTTACCTTGCTTGCTTAATAACGGTTCACAAATCGCCCTGCCACAGCGAGAACGAATAACCTCAACCAGATTATCAATATCTTTTGTTGCTCGCCCTGCATCAATCAGCGACTCGACAATTAAACCGAGAGGTCTGATAGTTACTTTTTCCTTCAGCATCTTTTGCAACACTTTTTGTACATCAGAGAGAGCGAGAACCCCAGGCACCAACTCCTCAAATAATCCCTGCTGCTTTGTTTTAATAGTCGCCATCAAATTATCAACCTCTGTTCGGGTTAATAACTCGTGAGCATTGGTACGCACAACTTCACTAAAATGAGTAACCAAAACAGTCATAGGTTCCACAATGGTACACCCAGCCTCTTTAGCCTTTTGCTTCTGTGCAACATCAAGCCACATAGCAGGTAATCCATAACTGGGATCTTTTGTCTCAATGCCATCAAGACCAACCGCTGCGATACCTGAGCTAATTGCGAGGAGCTTACCCGGATATAGAAAGCCGGACGCAACTTTATTTCCATTTAGACGAATTACGTATTCATTTGTGTCGCCAATGGCATCCGTATTGATTTTAACGGCCGGCAACACAAACCCGAGTTCGTGGGCCACTTGCTCACGGAGCGCTTTAATTTTCTCCATAAGTGTGCCGGTATCACCACCAATAAATGACTCCAAGCCCTTGCCAACGCGCAACTCCAGAGGTAGCAAAGAAATTGATTCATAAATATTGCTTTCATTGGCCTCCAATCCTGGCGCGTTTTGATCTCCGATCGAGGGCTTGGAACGAATTGCAAAAAAGGCAAGACTTGCAAAAATAGCGAAAATCACTAGCACCGGAACACTCGGAATGCCCGGGAGCATTAACATCAACAACAATCCAATACTCACCATTACCAGGCTCTTCGGGTAACGCGTTACTTGTGCTGCAATCTCCTCTCCAAATCGAGCATCCGTTGCTGCACGGGTCACAATAATCCCTGTTGCCGTTGCTATCACAAGAGCGGGTATCTGCGTCACAATACCATCCCCAACCGTGAGCAATGTGTATTTATGCAGAGCATCGCCCCATGGTAAGCCCATCTGAGCAATGCCGATAATCAATCCACCAACGATATTAATGAAAATAATTAATATGCCCGCAATTGCATCACCTTTGACAAACTTTGAAGCACCATCCATTGCGCCATAGAAACTAGCTTCTCGTTCTATATCTTTGCGTCGTGTACGGGCTTCAATGTCATCAATCAAGCCCATATTCATGTCGGCATCAATGCTCATTTGTTTGCCAGGCATACTGTCCAACGTAAACCGCGCAGCCACTTCCGCCACCCGCTGTGCGCCGTTAGTTACTACAACATACTGCACAACCACCAGAATAAAAAATACAACTAACCCGATAACGTAATTACCACCGACAACGTGTGTTCCTACTGCATTAATAACATGCCCCGCCTCACCTTCCGATAAAATCAGCCTCGTAGAAGCGATATTCAAAGCCAACCTGAACATTGTTGTAATAAGCAGCAGTGTCGGGAACGTAGAAAATTCCAACGGCTTATCTGTGTACAACGTCATCAACAAAACAAGCAATGCACAGCTAACATTTACGATTAACAAAAAATCCAATAACCATGGGGGAATTGGTGTAAATAGTATGAGCAATATTCCAACTACAGCAGCAACCAGTATCAGCTCATTGCGACTACCTAAGGTGCTGTTAAAAAGACTTTTTTCAACCATGTTTTAATTCTTTCCCAAAGCAGCTTTACGTTTTGCTGCGTACGCCTGGCCGAGCGCTTTAGCGGTAGCAACAAAACAATCCTGAGGAATTGGATGCTCCATTTTTCCTGATTTAAACAGCCGTCGCGCCAAAGGCGGCATATGCACAATAGGAACTCCACAACCGACTGCCCGTTGACGTATAGCTTGCGCCATAGCTCCAGCACCTAACCCGACAATTACAGGCGCCAACATCGTATGTCGGTCATACTTCAATACAACAGCAAAGTGTGTTGGGTTGGTAATTACTACATCTGCACCCTGAACATTAGCTAAGGATGCACTTCTTTTACGCAATTCGGATTCCAATTCTTTCCGTCGAGACTTGATATTTGGATCCCCATCTCGCCGCTTAAACTCATCCTTAAGTTCCTGCTTACTCATCCTCATTTTTCTAAGATATTCACGGCGCGATTGAATAAAATCCAACAACGCAATTAATAGTAAAGCGATTACCAGCTGCCATAACAAACTTGAGCTTTGGCGTAAAAAATCTTTAAAAATGCCTCTGGGTTGCATTGATGAATATTTTAATGCTGATGGTAAAAAATCCAGCAACCAAAAAAAAACGATCGTACTAAGCACCGAAAACTTAAGTACTGTCTTTAAAGACTCCCAAAGCATTTTTTTTGAAAATTTATTTTTAAAGCCAGCAATAGGATCAAGCCGGGAAAACTTTGGCGTTAACGGATGCGCACTAAATATCACCCCAATTTGCAAAAAACTCGCAATAACACCAACCATTAATAATGCAACAACAATTGGGCTTAACTCATGCAGGACAGCATCAATCCAGTGTTTAATAAAAAAAGAAACACCCGAAATGGTAAAGTCCACTTTTCCTATACTTAAAAAAACAGCCCTACATATCTCCAACACTCTCTTGATAAAATCCTCACCGAGAGAAGCAACGAGCAATAGCGCTACAACCATCGCAAAGGCGGTATTAACCTCCAAACTCTTGAAAACATTTCCCTGCTTGCGCGCCTCCTGAAGCTTATAGGGGGTTGCCTCTTCCGTTTTTTCCGCACTGTCGGAGCCTGACTCTGCCATGCTATAAAACCCGCTCCCAATAACGGAAAACCGTTAAAAATAACTGTTCCATTAACGGGCTGAGATACCGCAGAGAAATTGCAACCATCACCAAGGCTACGGCAATTTTTAACGGCAAAAATAAAAAATATACATTCATCTGCGGCATACTTCTCGACATCACACCAATTGCCGTATCAATTAACAACAACATAGCAATTACCGGCGCAGCCAAGGCAAAACCGTAGATGAACATGATGCCAAATTGGGCTACCACATCCCTTAAGGACAAATGGTTCAATGGATTGCCTGGGGGAATTTGCTGAAATGAAAACAGGATTCCGCGCAACAATATCGAAAATGCACCGCTTGAAAAAAACACTATTACCAATAACAGCGTGAGAATAGTACCGAGCAAAGGCTCATAAGTATTTGTCGCAGGATTAAGGACATTGGCCGCCCCAAACCCCGCCTGGAAATCCAGCAACCCCCCCCCCAGCGACATAGCACCAAACGCACAATACAAACCAAAGGCCATTGCCAGACCAACCAACGCCTCATTCAAAAAAGAAAGCGCCAAAAAAAACAGATCCAGTCTATCCGGGTACGCAATAGGTGGAAGCCCGCTAGACAGAACCACCGCCAACCCCAAGCACATGAATAACTTAATATGTGCTGGCAGCCGACCAAACATGTCCAATGGGGTAGCGAAAAACAGAATTGAAAGACGCAGGGTGATTAGTAATATGGAAATTATCCATCCCGTTTGAATTTCAATATCCATAAATCCTGCTACAAAATCACATATATTTTTTATTAATGGATCAACTGAGGAATATTTCTGTAGAGCTCACTGGCATACTCAACAAGGGAGGACAGCATCCATGACCCAAAAATAAACAAGACCCCAACCACGGCAATGATCTTGGGAACGAACGTCAGTGTCATCTCCTGGATCTGGGTAATTACCTGGAAAACACTAATTAAAAGACCAACCACCAAAGTTACCGCCAAGATGGGGCCAGCAATGAGCACGCAAGCCCACAGCATATCTGCCATCAAAGCAATCGCTGCATCACTCGTCACTTGAGCACCTCACCATATTATATAAGAGATAAAATTGACATTCAAAATTGCGATATACTAGACTATGAACCCTTAATCCACAAGAATACCGTTAAAAAAAAACAACTCGGATTTGGCAACACTTCTCTGCAAGTACGCGTCCAGGCCGCAACACCCTATTGAAGATTTATTAGCCTCACCTCAGGAAACCACCTTATGCAAGTAAGCAAGGACTTTGACCGCGAAGAACTAATTGCGCTGGCTGTGAATGATTTATCACGCGAGCAAATTGAACCCGCTTTGGCAAAGCTCAAACTCGCCATCTCTTTGGACAAAAAAATTGATGTAGCACAAACATTGCTCGCCAAGATTTACGCCCAGTTAAAACTGTTTGATCGTGCGATCTATTTTTTCCAGCTTTTCCTCGACCAACACCCAGCAGCAATTCAAGAACGATTCGAACTGGGCATGGTGACGCTGGATAACGGGCAACCCGCGGCAGCACTAGATATTTGGGCACCATTACTAACCGATACCAACCACCCGCCAACGATTTTCTACTCTGCAGTGGCATATGCCGAACTTTCCGAAATTGCCGCCGCACGCCGTCAGCTCGACATTCTGCTGAAGTCTGTTGCAGCCGATAACCTTTACTTCAGCAGAGGCAAAGAATTACTTTCATCATTGGATAATCTCTCTGCTGGAAGTCGCACAAACCCTTCGACCCGCCTCGAAACGAGCCTGAATTAAGCCATGCAGTCATCCGGCATGAGTAATACCTTTAGCGAGAAGTTAAACCGGTTGCTTTCGTATCTCGAAGCAGACCCCGACAATGCGCAATTATTGGGCGATGCATTAGCTGTCGCGCTCGATGAGAAAGCGACGATTTGCGATGAGCTTGCCACCAAAATAGAAGCGCTGGGCACCATTTCTCCGACTGCTAAATTTGCCCTGGCTACATGGCGAATGCACCAGCAAAACTGGCAAGCCGGAGCAGCCCTGCTGCAAGACCTGGCAGCGGAGTATCCGGAAAATGAACCGATTCTTTATAACCTTGCGCAATGCTTTGCGTATTCAGCAAACTTTTTAAAAGCTTTCAAGGCATTAAAACCACTGTTCGGATTAACAGACGCCCCCTCAACCAATACCTGCCTATTGTTTGCCCGCAGCGGAATGCATCTCGCGGAATATGATTCGGCCGAAACCGCACTGCGAATACTCCTGGAAAACAACCCGGATGACGATGCTGGATTGGGCTTACTGGCACTGCTTTATCGGGACAACCTGAATTCAGCCAAAGCAGTGAGCACCGCTCAACGTGCATTGCAACTGAATCCCGCTAATGCTGACGCTAATCTGGTACTTGCTGAGACCTATCTGGATCATCAAGACACAGCCAATGCGGAGAAATACTTTTCCGCAGTGCTGGACACCAGAAAAAGTCATCGTGCGTTGCGCGGCCGGGCGATGATCAACCTTGTACGTGGTGAGGCACAAGCGGCAGAAACGGGGTTCAAAGAACTCTTTGCCATTCAGCAATCAACAATCAGCGATTATCAACTGCTTGCTCTTGCCCAGCTCCTGCAGGGGCTTCACGCAGAGGCGTTAAACACCTTGGCGGATGCGCTGCGCCAGGAACCCAACAACACCGAAAGCAAATTGCTTAAATCGATGATACTGATGCTGGATCAGCAGGCTGAACAAGCCAAGTCCGTAATTCATGACATCAAATCCAGCCCAAATACAGCGGCGCTGGAAACGGCAACCAGCAGCTTGGAACAGGCACTCACCGGCAATGAGGAGCTAGCTAAAACACAACTCCTCAAAGTCCTTGAAAGCCAATCACCTCAGGGTAAAACCTACGGTGAGGTGATCTCCAGATTACTGGGAAATGCGCCCGGCAACACCAGGAACTGATGAGCTCGCCAAGAGCTCTTCTATCTCTTGCACCACAGACAAGAAAACCGAATCCCAATCCCCGGCTTTCGCCTGCCTGATAAAACGCATTGCCGGATACCATTGTGTTGAGCCACCTTTCAAACCATACATCCAATAAGGATTTGAATGGAGCAAATTCCAAACCGGTTTTCCAAGGCTTGCCGTCAAGTGCGCTACCGAACTGTCGCTCATGACTACCAAATCCATCAGCGAAACTGCTGCTGCGGTATCCGCAAAATCCTGAATATGCGGGGCCAAATCAACAATAAAAGGACGTGCGAAATGGCGATCCAACTCCTTTTCCCCAGGTCCTTTCTGCAAGCTAAACAGGCGAACACCCGGAACAGCGGCGAGCTGCAAAAAAGGTTTTAGCCCGGGTGAGCGGCGCGAGTTATCGCCAAATGTCTCGCTGCCTGACCACACAATTCCGATATTCAAACCGGTTGGATTTACGGGAATTATTTGCTTGAATCGCTGAACTTCCAGCGCTGGAGCAGCCACACCAACTGGCGCAGGAACAGGCAAGCCCATGTGCTCAAACCTGCCGGGCAGATCCATTACGTAGGCATAGTAATCACACCCCTGCCCGACCACCTGATCCGGCGAGGGAGAAACCAAAGTAACCGACAAATTGGAGAGCAAACGCTGCAGAGGAGGCTTGCATTCAAACACTATCTCAACGCTCTGCGCAGCAAGCGATTCCAGATAGCGTGCGGCAAAAATTGTATCGCCAAAGCCCTGTTCGGTAACCACCCAAAGCTTCTTGCCCACCAAAGGCTCACCTTGCCATTCCGGGCAGGCAAATTGCCGCGCCGGCAACGCACCTGTTAATAAACGGGAGCGATACGCCGCCCAACCCTCAGCATTCCTACCCAGATACAAATAACAAAGCGCCTTTTCCCATTCGTACTTAGGCGTAGCTACCGGATCGAGCCAAATGCATTTATCCAGCGCCACCAATGCCCGCTCATAGGCTTGGGCCTCACGCAGATTGACCGCCAAATTAAACCAATAACCGGCGTTTTTTGGCTCCAATTTACAGGCTCGCTCACCGCAGCGAACCGATTCATCCAACAGATTCAAATCCTTGTAAATATTGCCCAGGTTGTTCAATACCAAGGCATTTTCCGGTGCTAACGCCAAGGCGCGTAATTGGCAATTGAGGGAGCTTTGGTAATGTTTGAGTTTGCGCAGGGCAACTCCGAGATTGGTCCAGACCTGCAGTATTGAAGGGTCAATATCCAGTGCTTGTTGATAAAAGCTAATGGCACCGACTAAATCCTGCTTGCGGTGCAACTGCATTGCACGGTTGATAAGTTGTTGCGGCATCGATGTGTCTTTACCAATAATTGGACGTAATTAAATACAAAAACCCCGGTATTAGCCGGGGTTTTTGTATTGCGTAGTAACTCGCTTATTGCAGTGCGGCGGCAGCCACAGGCTCAGGCGCTTTCAGGCTCATATTCCAATTCTGACGAATACGCTGCGCCTCGCGCTCACCTAAACCCAACCACACAACAGAGTCCGTTTTGGTGTTGGCAATAATCAACTTGTCACCTTCACCAAACGCACCACCAATACGGCGCAGGGCTTCATCGGCATTGAATTGGGAGTTCACATACCAGTTGTTGGCAACCAAAGGGGTTGAGTTGCCCAATGAACGACACGCTCTTTTCACACGCTCACCGTTGGTTTCCGGGCTGGTGAGTTCGTAGGAGATAAACAGGTTATGCATAACGGGGTCCTTTACATCGTGGTTTTATCAACAAATCGAGTTCGCTAACATACCAGCATCAATCTGATTCCATCAACTAGATGCGCTGGTAAAAGTTAAAATTATACACGTCTCGCTGCAACTTTCCTCGACCATAGATTCCAACCAAAAACTCATCATTAGTGGTTGATGGATCCACAATCAGTTCTTCAGAGGGAAACTTCAATTCATCCAAACGAGCAATAATTTCCGGTTTGCGAGTTTCAAACTCCTGCTGTCCAACAAACACAGCAACCGCCTTATGCAAAGCAACCAGATAACCACCTTCATTTAGCTGCTTAACTCGAAAATCAGTAAGGAATTTTGCTTCTTCCAATGCTTGCTTGGCATTAGCAATATCATCCTCACCTTTGTTAATAAACAGCAGAGTTCCATTACCCAAAATACTTACGCCACCACGCCCCTGCAAATACAAGCTCATGCGCTCAGCGATTTCGTTGAGCGGGGTTAAATTTTCAGGTTCCCAACTAGCTCTAACGCCATTTATCATTAACAACTTCTCCAGTTACCGTTAGCACATCTCGACAATCCAAAGTCACGTCTTCGTCTTGCTGCCTTATAAACATGCATTAAACACATAATAAAAACATTGTTTGTAGCATTAAAATATTCCAGCAACTGCACATAGCGTCCATACTTTCTTAGGCATACTTTACACCGCAAAGGAAGATTCCTAAATTTAAACGAAAAATTTATTTTCCTGTAAATTGGACCTGCTTTGACTAACACATTTGACCGAGTCGATTATATCACTCAAGCTGACCTGACTAGCTCCGCAACTGTCTGGAACTACTGATCATTATGAGAGTAGTACTCAATTCCTTCCAATAACTTTTCAATTACAAATTTTAGCATTTTCTCTGTGCCTTCATCATACAACCAATCCACATTCGTGGTCTTTGCAAGCAATAAAGCAAATTCATTGTTATCGCAACCTAACTCAGCTCGCCGAAGTAAACTAACCAAATCATCAAGATCTACGCCGCCATTACGGTGAAGATTAAACGCAGCAACATAAACTGCACTCTCGAGCTTTTCCTCATTATTCAGTTCAAGCAAGTCTGCATCAAGAGATGCTACCGACTGACTAAAACTGTCTACATCTATGTTCATCTTCTTTATTCATCCGATATCAATTAATTGGATACTGAGTTACCTTCTCCCACCGGCCGGTATTCAGATCATACCCAAATATAACTTTGGCTCTTAGATCTTGCCCCGTAGGTTGAACTGGTCGTCCAGGTAATGGTTTCCCATTCGCATCTCTAACAACTTCTACTCCAGATCCATACCCCCCTTTTCTTCCAGCAACAACAATTGGAACAGTGTTAGGTACAACTTTTCCTTTTGGTGTTGTAATAGTTATAGGGTAAGGTTTAGAGGAGTTATTTTTATTAAATACCGTTTCAGCTCTACGCACGGCATCTAATTCAGCTTGATTGGAATCAAACTTTGTTGCGCGTGATGTGGGAGCTTTTTCTCCATCGGGTGCAACCCCTGTCCTAATACGTGTTTCTTGTTCAGTCAATGTTGTGTGTACTCCGTGTCTAGCATGGCCATGCCCTCCAATTTTTTCAAGCGAGAGTCGCGCTCGCAACTCTGAGTTTAACTCCTTATACTCAGATTGAGTTAACGAACGCTCACTCACTGCCGGTCGATTACCTCTAGTATGGAGCGTAGAATCACGAGCAATAATATTATTTACATCGCTGTTTGTAGCAACGCGGTACTGCCCAACAACATGCTTCGAATCAATTTGTGTATTAAACAAGTACTCTTGTTCTGGCTTGCCAATATTTGGGTTGATATCAAACACATCGCGTCTATTTTCAAAATTACGTTGAGCTAACTTATTAAACTCTTCCGTTTTCATTTTGAAAATAGTGACATGTCCAGCCTGAGTTTGTTGTGGGCCGCGAGCAAAATACTCCGCTACGTCTACATCGCGCGACACACCAATAGTTGGAAGTCCCTGGCTACCGAGGTTCCCATGCCTGTCAAACAAATCATCTAACAAGCCATTTGCTTCGGCATCAAGATAGCTTTGACGTGAAACATCGACACCACGCTCTTCCGCCATGGATGACAAGAATGTATCACGACGGTTGATATCACCTCTCGCAAAATACGTGAACTCGTCATTCGATTGCCCTAATAGCGAGTTAGCCTCACCGCGTGAAAGAGCGGGTATGACGGGAACCCCCTCCAGATGCCTCATATTTTTCGGCAAAGGCTCTGTCGGTAATTCTTCAATGACTACAGGAGCAACATGACGAGTTGCAGTCGCGGGTTGGTCTAGTTGTACATTGGTATTGGCATCTACCTTAGAATTCGCAGTAAATTTAGGAAGGTTTGAAAGCCCGTTTATGCCCTTAATATCACCAATAGCACCTATTTGATTACCAAACCCACCATCCATTGAACCAACCCACAATGGAGGTAAATCAGCATCAAATAACGATTTGTGTAACTGTGACAACTTCGGCCCAAGCTTGCTAAGTTTGCTAGCAAGTGAAGACGTTGCGCTAACACCATTTACTGCCCCCATCTTGGTCGCCGCTGTCCCGCCAAGCGCAGTTACCAAATCGAAAATTGCGCCCCCTTGATCAGCCTTTGACATAGAGGAGACATAGTTCTCCAGGTAGGAATCCAACGCTGCTTTAGAACGAGGATCTGCACTTAATGTATCAAATGCATCTTTTGCATTGGACACAAAACGAATACCACGCTGAGTTAAACCATTCTCGCCACCACGATCATTGATAACTGCGGACGCCATATCAAACAATGCCTTTGGAGCATCAATGAGATTTTGTGCCGCGCGACCTAATTGGATACCAGACTGACCAAACCATCCACTTTCATTATAAATATCATCATCGATAAACTTCTTCTCGAAACGTTTACCTTGTGCTTCATAAAGCGACTGAGTAACTTCCAAAACAGTGCGGTCATACTCCTCAAAATTGCGCCCAGTGTTATAGGTGTCGTACACGAACTTTCTTAATTTATCTACCGCACGCCCAGGCAGATCGACTAAGTTATCAGCGCCATTTAACCCGGCAGCGACCAAAAGCGGATCATCAATAAACTCCGCAGAACGGCCTTTTTCATTGATTGCAAATACACTTTGCGGATTATCTTCTATGGATCTTAAGAGCTCATAGGCCTTTTTGGAGGCAATCAAATTTCGGTTGGCACTCTCAAGAGCAAAACTTAATGCTTCACCTTTTCCCGCTGTATGCAGACGTGGTTCCCCATTTTCACCAAATGGGTTTTGGGTAATGATGCTAAAGGGTTTCCAATCATATTCCCCTACTTTAGGCTCCGGAGTGTCTCGAAGCTTTGTACGTTCACTATCCATCACGATGGGAGTAGGAAACGCTACAGGGAAAGTTAATACACCCGTATCTTCTTCAGTCTGATAATCATCTATACCAAAAACACTAAGGTCAGGTTTAACTGAAGAAGTGAGGGGCATTTCATCCATCATCGATTGAACAGTGAACTTATCAAGACTACGAATTTGTTCAGTGCCAAAAGCCTCCGAAAACCATTTACCAACTTTTGCAAAATCCTGTTTTGCCGTTCCAAAGTGATTACGGAGTGCAGTTAACGGATTAACCCATTTTCCAGTTGCTGGGTCCTTGCCCCATATAACACCTGATTCACCTTCTTTTAGCTCCAGGTTGTTTTGATTATTGGATCTAGGTACAAATTTGTGATCTAGGGCCGAGCGGAATCCAGCCGCAGCCGCACTGCCCCAACTGAATTTGTGCTCATCATCTTTGAAGACAGCTTCTTCAATTTTCATGCTGACTGCACTACGCAATGTCGAGGTCACAAATGTGCTCGCAACGCTACTGAAACTTACTGTTGGTGTCTGTGTAGGCACGCTTCCGTTTACTTTCACGTCGGTAGTTTTACCACCGATCTTGAGCTTATCCATGCCCGCCATTGCAACGGCACTGAGACCTCCGGCAGCTGCACTTTTCGCTACGTTGCCCCAGTTGAATTTCTCACCTTTGGAAACCGCGACTAGCTCCTTGGCGGTAGCGGTAAGGGCTTGCTGTGCCATAGCATTGGTAACGGTGTTGACCATGCCAGTACCGACACCCATGTTACCCATACCAAACGTCAATACCGCCATCACCGCCGCTTCACCCACAGCGCCCCAGTCAAAGCCGTCTTGCAGCCCTGTGGCCATCGCCACTAACTGACCCGCCGCACTTGATACAGTCGCAACAGCTACCGCCGCTGCCATCTGCAACAAAGGTGATGCGGCCCCAGCAGTAATCACCGTCATGATCACCGCGACGATAATAGTCACAATAACTACCAACGCTTGTGCAAGACCAGTCGCCTTCTTCGCTGGTGGATCCTGCAAGGTGGGCGATACATTGCCCAGAGTCTCACTTGGATCAAACGGTTTGAAGGTGGCGCTGGTGTTGCCAATATTGGTGACCGATTGCGGAACCGTCAGGATTTGTCCGGCAGATAATTGATCGGTGGGTGACAAACCGTTTGCATCGGCAATCACGTACCAAAGGTTGCTATCACCAAACAAATTACGCGCAATAGATTTCAGGTCTTCGCCCGTGCGTTGTACGGTGTAAGACTCCGCCGACGAACTGGCTTTGATCGCTGAATAATTGTTATCAAAGTCTGCTGAAGTGACCGCATTAATCATGGCTTTTGCAGACGCATCACCCATTGCTTTGGATTGCTTTTGCAGGTCTTTATTTTCTTTATTTTTTTCAAGGCCCGCTTTAGCGCCGATGAAAGCATCCTTCGCTTGCGTTAAGGATTCTGCATAGTTGTGGCTACTGCTGATGCCCTTACCAAAATCACCAATACCCATGCCATTGAAGTAATAGTAATTATGGAAGTTTTTGAACGAGCCCACTTTATTTGCACCAATTTCCACGCGTTGCAAAATTCGCCCTGAGTGGTCATTGACGTAACTCATTTTGCGTTCGCCGTCGATATCGCGCAGTTCACGCAAATGACCATTGGCGTTGTAAATATATTGGCTGCTACCGTCGAGGTTGTGGTCACCATAGCTAAAATTCCGCACGGTTTTTTGCTTGTAGCTATCCCACAATTCGTATTCGTAAGTGGTTTTGGATTCGGGGTTGCTGTTACCTCCTTCAAACTCCTCTCGGGAAGCGAGAGAACCGTTGGCATTGTATGTTTGCTTGGTTTTCAGGCTAACACCTGTTGCAGTGTCCACGGTTAAAACAACACGACCATGCTCGTCGTAAGAGGTTGTCTCATTACGAGTGATCGTTGGAGTCAGGTAAGCATATTCCATAAAGGTTAAAACATTACCTTCTGCATCGTTGGTGCGTACCATCGCCTGAATATCTGCGCCACTATTAGGTTTACGGACACTGATTGATTTCAAATGACCGTTTTCATCATAAACATAGGTTTCCATTGAGCCATCAGGATTAACGGCTGACAAACGACGCCCCGAGTGAGCGCCTGTTGTACCAGAAGTTACATATGCAATCTGGGTTCCATGCTCACCGCGACTAATAACTCCATCATCACTGATGCTGCCTTTGGTGATCACAAAACGATTCAGTTTGTCGTAGGTGTACCAGTAAGACTGTTTGTTACCATTACCAATTACTTTGCTGTTTTCATCCAGCGTTTTGTATTCCGAAGTCATCGAACGGATATTGCCATTCGCATCGAAGGTATAGCGAATGGTGTAGCGCTCATCGTCCAGGAATTGCAAACGATTTGCTGCATCGTAGGTGGCTTTAGTGTCTTGACGATACAAACGCTGGCCAAATTCATTGATGCTGTAAATTTGCTCGCGGGTTTTGTTGCCACGAATATCGTATTCAAAATTCGTGTAGCTATTTACACCGCGATCATTGGTTTGCATCAAGCGACCATTGGCGTAGTAACGGTAACTAATATCCTGACCGGTGCTGCTGGTTTGATCGCGCAGACTGCCTACATAGTTGTAGGTGTAATTGAAGGTGTGACCACCCTCATCGCGATGCAAATAGTTGCGACCAAAGTAATCAGTATCATCAATAGAATAATTGCTACCTCCGGCATAACTGCGCGTGGTCGTTAAACGATAACCACCAACAGTACCGCCAATACCAGTAGCCCAGGTATAGGAGTAGGTTTTGCTGTTGTTGTGTTGTCCGAAAGCACTTGAAGTATCGTAAGTGGATATCAAGCGTCCCAAGCCATCAAACGCTTGATGGGTTTCTACGTCCGTCGAGGTGTAGCTGGAAGTTGTCACACGCTTTTTGGCATAGACAAGATTACCTGCACCGTCATAAGTACGCGTCAGGGTGCCGTTGATACCGGCTCCGCTAACAACAACGGTTGTTCTGGTATTGGTGTAGTCATACGCGTAAGTGAGATTTTGGGTGTAACCATAATTGATAAGCGTGCGCTCCTCACCCAATGCATCCAACTTCACTTCACGCACACCACCGTCGGCATAAATGGTTTTCACCACTTTACCGGCGGCCCAGACTTGTTTGGTGATATTGCCATTCGCATCGCGCTCGGCAATGGTGTTTCCAAACTGGTCGAAGTAGTAAGTGACTTGCGGTTTCACTTCGGTGGCAACACCGTTTTCGCCCACAGAGGTCACTTGCGGATCCGTTTTGGTTAACAACAAACCGCGTTGATCGTAAGTGAAGCGCGTAATCAACTTGTCGCCATCAGCTGTGCCGGTGGTGAACCAATCAGTTTGATAGGCAATTTTGCCAAAGGCATCATACCCCTGCTCACGGTTGATCCCCGTTGCAGCTAATTGGCCGCCACTGATTTGCGAGCGCAGTGAAGTCAAATAGGTCTGCTCAGACATACTGTTAGCGTGCGTTGCGGTAATAGCCGCATAATTCAGCTGCCCAGTCGCCGCATTGATGACCTTGCCATTCAGGTCATACACCTTATAGCTGTAGTTCACCAGGTTGCCGCCCGCCATTTCACGCACAGCGGCATAATCCACCAACCAAGTGGTGCCAGTATTATCATGCACTTTGCTTGCTTGCAGGGTTTGCTGTCTGCCGATTGAATCAGTGAATGTGAAGTCAACACGTTTTGCATTGGCAGATTGATTGGTTAATTCAATACGCGCGGGCAAATTGTAGTAATGGTGATCGTTACTGGTTTTGGATTTACCTGTACTACCGCTCAGCTTTCCTGCATTCCACGTCACAACTTCGAAGCTTTCATTTAGCAATTCCCATGAACCGTCATTAGTTTGCGCGCTGACTCGCAAATTAAATGTCCATTTACGCACTTTGTTACGCAAGTCATTTCCGCTTGGGCGACTTTCAACACTTGCGTCAAAGTCTTTGATGTATTCCTTGGTCCAGTTTGAATCTGTCAAATTAAAATAAATCGGCGGGTTTTCCAGAGTTTGATCATTCCAGTTCATTCCCCACTCGACCTTGATATTACGACCCAAGGTACGCAATCCTTCCATCCAGAAGGTAAATGGATGAAGATTTAAACGTTTAACACGGGCATTACCGCTACTGCCCACTGAACGCTCACCTTTCATACGCACATTTACGTGATAAGTAAGGCCTGATGATAATTTCACATTACCACCGGTGAACAAACTAGCACCCTGAGTGACTTGGCCATTTGCAGCAACAATTGCGTTGTACAACTCTTCGAAACGCGATTCGGTTTCACCAATCATGCGGTTACTTGCATCGTAATGATTGATGTGAACAAACAGGTTTTCTTCACGTGTTTGCGCACGATCCAGAATTTGTTCGCGCGTTAAATCGCGCAGATTCACGCTCATAGAATTTAATGTGAGAGTTGCATTACCCGCTGCATCATAGAAATAGAACTTATCGACACCACCTTCATTGTTGGATTTGATTTGGTTGCCATGCAGGTCATATACAAAATACTCCTGCCAGCCATCATTTTGACCCTTGGCAATAACCTGGCCGTAAGCATCGTAACGGGTTTGGTAAGTCGCTAATGTGCCAGTGACTAACCCTGCACCATCCACACTGTCTACTATGCGATTAATCTCACGACCGAGATTATCGTAGGCGTAGGTGGTCAGTGTGCCGCGTACCAGATCGCGTTGGGTTTGAATCTGACCGTTCTCATTGAAGGTATTGATTGTGTGTGCATCATTACCACGAGTCTCGCTCACAACACCCGATGCAGCGTAATCTGTATCTTGCTGACGACCAACAGTGCCATTTTTATTCAGGCGCACTTCACGCGTTACATTGTTATCGTAGTTGTAATAATAATGGGTGCGTTGTTGTGTGGTTTCATTTTGATAATCAGTAAAGGCAACACCTTTACTTTCGATCAAACGGCCCAGCTCGTCATAAATACGCTCACTCACTTGCTCCTCACCAATCAGCAGCAGCGTATTTTTATCGCGCGCAAAGGTAATGATTTTCGTGTTGTTACCTTGACGGTCATATTCCATCGCGGTAACTAATTGAACTGCACTTAATTGATCCGGTGTAACGTTCTCAACTGCGTTGGTTGCACTGATATCCACATCGTGCTGGATGGTTTTTACCAAACGATTATTTGCATCGTACTCATAAGTGAAAGTACGGTTGTCTTTGTTCACCACAAACCCTGAACCAGCGAGTAACTGCTGCAAATCAGCCAGCAGCAGATCCGGACTCTCTACATCACCCAGCAAACTGGTATCAATCAGTTGTGCATATTGGATTTGCGACGTGCGATTACCAAAACTGTCGTAACCATAACGACTGACACTGCCCGTTGCACTGATTTCCAGTAACAACTTACCGGTAGCGTCGTAATAGAAACGGGTGACATTACCACGCGCATCGATGGTCGCAATCTTGTTGCCCAACTCATCGTAGACTTGTGAGTTAACACTGCGGCCAATTTCAAAATTGCCCGCACTGGCAGGATTGCTGACAAACAGTAAATCCTCACGCGAGGCGCTGGATAACAATTTGTTATTGGCGTCGTAGCTATAGGTGGTTTCGCGATAATTATTGATATCGGCGGCCACCGGCACAACATTGGTGTTAACAATGTATTGCTCGATAAACGTTTTATCTGTGTGCGTCACTTGCGAGGCTACAGTGCCGTTGGCATTGTACGTGAACAGCTTCAATGAGCCATTGCTGAGTACGGACGCACTTACTTTACCCGTTGCATCCAGATAATTTCGCGCAATATCACCGTAGACTTTTTCGGAAATTAAATTGCCCGCTTTGTCATAGGCAAACATCTGCAAAGCACCATCACCTTTCACGGTGGCAATGCGTTGATTCGCCGTGTTGTAGTAGTGACGCTCAAGCAACTGATTGGTGGCGTTGTAGGTGGCAACAATTTGGCCATTGTTGTTGTACTGATGACGCTCCAGCTTTCCTTCCTTCACAGTCTCCAGAATCTGTCCATCCGCCCGGTAGCTAACTTTCTCCAGTGGACTTCCACCCAGCTCATTGCGCTGCGTCTGGTTACCAAATGCGTCATAACGGTATTCAGTGTACAACTGGGTATTGGTCACACTACCCGCAACAATTTTTTCCACCACCGGTGAGCGCTCACCCATCAGTTGATTGTTGGCGTTGTAGAGATAATCCCAACGAACGGTAGAGGCACCTTGCAATTCGCGGTACAGCAGGTTGCCCTGGTTATCGTAGGCGTATTGTGTGGTTTGGCTTAATGCATCCAGCTCAGTCACCAGTTCACCGCGAGCGTTGTAGGTTTTGCTGGTGACATGATCGGCCGCTGCCGTAGTCGCCATGGCCAGAACCTCGGCAATACTCATGTGGGTTTTCAGGCGTGAGGCATCAAGGGTCGCTGCATATTCACGTGAGCTGGTCATACGGCCAGCCGCATCGTAATTATTTTCTATCAGTTGCCCCAGTGGGCTGACTTGCAGACGCAATTGGTTGCGGCTGTCGTAATAGAAATAGCCCACATTCCCGGCAGCATCGGTGGTTTTGACTATGTTGCCAAACGCATCCAGCTCCGTTGTGGTGGTGTTGCCATTACCATCGGATTCGGCGTAACGATTACCTAACAAATCCACACGGCGTTCGGTGGTGTAGATCCACTGCAAATCCAGGCGGTCATCTTCACTGAGCGATTCCTGTAATACCGAGTAACCCAATTCGGTACGGGCTTGTTTCGCCCAGTCCGAGTTGCTGTAGGCCAGTTCGTAACCGCGACCGTCAGTGACTTCTATGCGGTTGCCGTAATTATCGTAGGCGTATTGCACAACCACTTTGTCAGCCGCTGCTGTACCTTTGGTTTCTTTCAGCAACTGATTACGATTGTCGTATTCATACACAGTCACTGTGCCGTTTTGCGTTTCCTGGCGAACATTGCCAAACGTATCGTAGGTGTAGGTGATTGAGCTGATCAGGCTTGGTTGCGCCACACTATTCACATAGGTGTACGTAGTGGTTGATTCACTGGTTTTGCGATTGTTTTTATCGTAAACCGTGACCACTTCGGTGTAATCACCCACCAAAGCATCAGTCAACGCCAGGTTCGCATGGTAGGTGCGCGCACGCGTGAGATTGCCAAAGGCATCGTACTGATAGGTTTTCACCTGACCGACATCGGCACCTACAGCAGCATACGCCTGACCCAGGAACTGGGTCGCGGTAGTAGTTAGCGTGCGAGGTGTGAACTCTTTTTCTACACGTCCATTTTCATCGTAGTCGTAATAGCTGGTGTAATTATTTTTATTGATGGCCTGGCGACGGTTGCCCAGGCTGTCATACACAAACTCTTCCACCTTGCCCATTTCATCAATGGCATATTTCTGACGACCAGCAGCGTCGTACTCGACCTGTACCTTGCCGTTGTATTGGCCTGCGCTCAGGGTTTGCGCCGTCAGTTGTGCGGCGATGCCTGCCACGGTCAAGGTGCCACTGATCGATACCGGTTGTGCATAAACCGTTTTCGATTTTTGCTGCCCCAAGGCATCGTAGGTGTAGCCAGTTACATAGCCGGCGGTATCCAGCGAGTACACAACACGCCCCAGGCTGTCGTATACCTGACGGTTGTGTTGCGCAGCGAAGCGGTTATTGCCCGCTGTACCCGCATCATTGAGCGATACCTGGAAGGTGTTATCCGCACCCAGAACCAGATTACCCTCAATCACTCTGACGGTATTTTCTGAGTCAATATCTGTGAACACAATTTCAAGATCGTAATTGCCCGCCGCAAAATTCTGTGCACTCACAACCAAACCGCTGGCATTAATTACTGCAGGAATTTCGGTGTAGCTGTTACTTCCCGACAACGCATAACGCAGCTTCGCTGTGGCATTGGGTACTGCGTTCACATCCGGAATTGTGAAGCTGGTGGTTTCAACAGATTGGGTGCCCAAACGATAGCTAATGGTTTCTACGCTGGTCACACCACTCTTACTGACTTTCGTGATGTCGATCTGGTAGTAACCATTCGCCAAACCGCTGCCAATTTTCAGGTTGATATCGCCAGTGAAGGTGCCAATAGCGATACTGCTTGAGTCAATGTAAGTGCGTGCAACGCCACCGTTGATAATAGGGGTACCCGCTTGATTCAAATCACGAACTACTACATCAACATAATCCAGATTCGCCGCTGTGGCCGTATTGAGGTAGCCACGTAAGCTCGCGCCCTCACCCGCCGCCAAATGCGTTGAGGTGATAGCAGACTTGTGCCACTGGGTACTTTGTGTAGCGTCCGCTCCCAGTGCGCCCGTGAAACTGCCACTCATGGTGCGAATGGTTTGCCCTGACGCACTGAGAATGTCGAAGCTAAAGATGTAATCACCTGCAGCAAGTGGACTGCCAAAATCCACTACAAATTCATTATTTTTGTAGTTGGCAGGCAACGTAATCCAGCTGGAACTACCAGTTAATTGGTATTTAAAGACAGCCTGGTCAGTTGTCTTGATATCGTAATCCGGCTTCGGAATAACTAGCTGCTGTTGCTTACGAACACCCTGGTTCACTTCGTAATAGAACGGAGTCTGGGTAACCGGAACTGTTGAGCCGGTATTGTAATAATCCAGCTCAACATAGTATTTACCGGTAGCTCCGCCGGGCATTCCGGACAATGGGGTACCTACACTCAGGTTAATACTACCCCCATATACTGAACCGCTTTGTTCAGCCCAATTGTAGAGCTCAAAAGGTCTGGTCTCTGCCTGGCTAATTAATTGGCTGCGGTTAATTTGCCCAGCACTATTTACTCCGTAAACGCGCGCAACAACCTTATCGAGATTCAAAATGTCGTAAGGATTAATGACACCATCCAGAGAACTACCTGTATTGCTGGACAACGAAAGGTAATCTTGAATATCCGATGCAGTAAAATTACCACCCGCCGATGTTGCGGTGAACGTACCTGCCATCGAACGCACCATTTTTCCTTTCGCATTCGCATACACAACTGCAAATTCGTAAGTGTCACCCTTAACGATATCCTCCAGTGTCACCTGATCCAGAGCACCATTCGTGACCACGGTTGCTGTCGACCAGTCTTCTTCACCCACTTTGCGATAAGTCATTTCCTGGCGAACAACACCCGGCAATGCAGTTGCCGAAGCCCATGATAAATCGCGAGACACACCCACGTTGCTAGAAACTGCTTCAAATCCTTCGGTGTAGGCTACCCAATATGGACTCACTGAAATTGTGCCAGCGCCCGTGGTATTAAACGTACCAGATACACTGCGAATCGCTTGCAACTCACTATCGAGTACAGCAATTTCAAAGCTATAACCACTACTGGCCAGAAGCCCGGTCAGTGTTGGAGTAACTATACCGCTGCCATTCGGGATTATTTCCAGCGTATTAACTTCTTCCGGGTTGGACGTCGGCCAGTAATTGAACTCCACGGTCTTACCTTGATAAGGCAGGCTCGACAAATCTAGCGACAAGTTCGCATTGCGTAAGGTTCCAGCTGTGGTTACCGCAATTGATTGGTTGTAGTTCGGTTGAGAGGCTCTACCTACCGGGATGCGTGAGCCAGCGAAGATTCCAGTTGCGCCAGGAGCGGCTGTAGTACCTGCATTAGGCACACCGGTATCGAGGTTGCCCGCCAAGGCTTCATAGCGTAACTCCACACTAATAATGTGGTGCCCCTCTGGGATAACATTCGCCTCCCATATATGGTCAGGCTCTTTAAACACATTAACGCGACCGTCCCAATTAGTCAGTGGTACCCACACACGACCAGTTGGTGCAATTAAATCGGCTCCGGTGAAATCAAAACCACTAACACTTCCACCTACAGAGTTAAATGACGAATCAGCGTAAAGTGCCTGGGTGATAGTAGTGGTAACACTGCGCAATACCTGGCCATTCTTGATGAACTTAACGGCGCTTCCATCATAGGTGACGCTGAACTGGTCACCAGCTACATAAGTGCCCAATGCTTGCATAAACCCACCGTTCTGGTAGGCCTCCAAGGTACCATCGGCTTTTAGATATAAAGCCCAATCGATAGAAGAATAACCATCATCATAAGTCGGATCAGTATTCAAACCGATCATCAACGATTTATCTGCTCTATCGGCTACAAAACTGACACTGGCTCCATTGGTATAGCCAACACCGCTACGGATACTACTATTCCAGGCATTGGAACCACTTGCCTTGCTAACAACGCTATTAGCTAAAGTCACCCCCTGCATTGTAAAACGAGGTGGATAGACATCAACTGCATGTCCCAACCGGGTAGTAATTTTGGTTTCTACGGGAACGACTTCAGGATCATCGGCTTGACCTACCGGGTAAGTCAAAATGGTGGCAACTGCCGAAGTAGGCATGCCCAAGGTAGCAAGATTCACGTACTTACTAATATCTACATAGAAACCATCGTTTGAATCATTGATTTGTGTGGCAGTTGGCAAGCTGGCATAAGCACCCGCCCCGCCATGAACAGAGGTTGGATAGGAACTACTTAGACGTAGGCTTCCCTCTTTAACCGTCATATGTTCAGCTAAATTGATCGACACACTACTGCTAGAAGAAACCTGACTGGCAGCCACCGAACTGTTCACAAACGTATAAGGCTGTAAGGAACCTATCACACTGTTTACTGTGCGATTGGTGACTCCAACGGTTTTACTCCCCACAGTGGCCTTGCTGTTATTTCTTGCTATCGACTGATACTCGTAGGCTTGGGGAATTGCCATCCCGCTAGTAGTTCGGGTTGCTGTTCCCAGCTTACTAATCGATAAACCGGCAACAGCTGCGCGTACCTGCTGCACGCTCATACCCGCATGTGCCTGAATCGGAGAACCATATTTAATCGAGTCAATGACATTATTCACGGCGTCATAAACTGACTCAGTCACATTACCTTTCGGATCAATCACAAACACTTCGCGATTGAGCGAGTCGTACACAAAATACGACGCTTTTTGCTTGTTAACCGTGGTACCTGCATCGGCCAACGCATTCGTTAACGCAACTTTGAATTGATCGGTGTTTACCGTGTTTATTGCTACACCCAAATCAGCAAGCTGCACATCGCCGTACTGGATGCTGGATACCAGCAACCCACGCTCATTGAAAATGTTTTCACTGATATAACCGGCTGAATCAATATTGAAGACCGCGCGGTTTGCATTGTCGTACAGGGTACGGCTGGCTTGATCATCAGCAGTAGATATCTGACCAACTGCTGATGCTAAAGCGGCCGCAGTAAGTTGAGGGTTTTGCAGGGATTTGGCAGCTACCGGTTCATATACTGGCAGAGTGAAGTTGCTGTTGTAGAGCGCCGCTCCTTTGGTAACACGAACAGAGTCAATGTGCCCTAACCAATCGTATGAAGAGTTACGCTGCGCGTATTGTGCACCTACCGCGATAGCTGAGGTTTGATAATTCAAATTGGCTGTATAGGTTTTGCTACCCGAAAGATTTCCATCAACAAATATTTTTAGCGTTCCTTGAGAGCGTGAAACCGCTATGTGATGCCAATTGCCATCGGTAACAACAGTATCAGATGCAAGCACGGCCTGATTGGTGTAAAACTCAACTTTTCCTGCGGAGTTTATCCACACCTGCCAACCCATTTGGCCGGAAGTAAGAAAGTCTATTGCAACCTTTCCAGTAGTGGAGGTTTTCACCCAAGCGTCAACAGTAAAATCTCCAGTGCCAAATACAAAATCGGAAAGGTTATTTGAAGAGGTTACAAAGTCACCAGATCCGTCAAAATACAATGAGGACCCGCCAAATTTGGATTGCGAAGCACTTATTTTTGCGTTTCCTGAAGCGGTAAAGTTTCTACCAGCCGCAGACTCATCGATGATATTGGTGCTTCCATCAACACCATTAGCGTTTAACAATAAAACCGTATTGAGCGCAACTTCATCAAGCTTTTTCGCGTAGCGTCGCTCGCTCACTGTATTGCCATTCTGATCGTAGCTCAGCTCGGTGAGGTAACCCTCTGCATCAAACTGATACGCCAAACGGTCATCACGATCATAAATATTGCGGATACTCTGGTCTTTGACCGAGGTAGCAAGGCTCAGAGACGCACCCGTCAAATCCAGCGGCAACGCCCCCAATGCCAAAGGTGTTGCGTAGGTTGTGGTTTCAATCACTCGACCTTTGGCATCATAGGTGTATTTCTTGACTACGCCATCCGCTGCGATTTCATGGGTAAGCTGTTGTTCTTTGTTGTAGATGGCGCGCTGCACATTGCCCGTTGCAATACCACCGGTAATTACTGCTACCTGATCACCACGGCTGTTGTAAACAAACTCGGTGACCAACCCCAAGCCTGCCGGATCCACCGTCTCCTTCACCTTGCGGCCTAATACGTCGTACTCAAAGCGCGTGACTCGCAGCGCCGTCGTACCCACCGCTTCGCGTTGCTCTACCACTTGACCCTGTGCGTTGTAGACGTACTCGGTGATCACATTCAACCCACCTGGGTTGGTGCCAGTGATCGGATCGCGAGTGACTTTCACCGCCAGACCTACCGCGTTGTATTCCGTGACTGTCGCGATGCCATCGGCACCAGTCTCTTTGGTGACATGACCTGCGCCGTCGTATTCCCGTACCGTCTGCGCCGCAAGACCACCAACGTCTTTCAATTCACTCAGCAGATTACCTGCCTTGTCGTAACCGAAGCTGCTTTGTACGCCGTTGCGCACTTCGCCCGAACGCTGACCAAACGCGTCATACGTCTGGCTGATAACCTCGCCTTCCGCGTTCGTTTGCAATACCACCGCTCCACGCTTGTCGTACTGGTTCTGCGTGACATTGCCATTGGCATCCGTGGTCGATTTCGCTTCGCCAAACGCGTTGTTCACTTGCGTGCGCGTGATCGCTAATCCACCCGGATCCGATACTGTCGCTACCAGGTTGCCGCTGTCATCGTATTGCTGCTGGTACACCGATACCGTAGACGGATTGCTAGTGAGTACGCTAATCAACTGTTGACGACTGGTCGCATTCGACAGCAATACCGCATCGCGGTAGTGACGGGTCTCTTCAACTTGACCCTGGCTGTTGTAAATCGATTGGGTGACATAGCCATTGCCATCGATCTCATAGACCGCACGACCCGCTTCATCACTGAAACTGCGACGGGTGACATTCTGGCTGTTAGCCGATGCATTAAGGCCCGACAGGGTGGCGGCAATACCACTGGCACTCAGGTCACCGGTTAACGGGATAGCCTGTGCGTACACTGTCGTGTCGATTACATGACCACGACGCGAGGTTTCCGTCACGGTACCTTTCGAATCCACACGGTATTGCTCTTCACCCGCGGCATCGTAGGCAAGGTAGGTGGTACGGTCATCTGCATGCGGGCTGACCAACGCCTCTACCGTGGATTTGCTGACCGCACTACTCCAGCCCGACTTGCTGATCGCGGTCGCGTACTGGATAACACGGGTTGGATTGTTCAGGGCGTCATACACCGTTTGGGTGACGTAGCCACTCGCATCAATACGGTACAACTCACGACCCAATAGGTCGTTAACCAGATGTGTGACCTTGCCGCGCTTGTCGGTGTGAGAGGTGGTGTTCCCATGAGCATCAACGGTGTAGGTGTCTGCAGCTCCATTGCCATCTTCTATCCGGGTCTGGCGACCCAATGTGTCATATTCAACACGCTGACGGATATCATCGCTGCCAAACGCCCCTAACGCGCCCTGGATCGCCGCTGAACTCACCACACCCGATACCATTAATTGCTCGGTATAGCGGATCTCGTCTGTCACACGGTTGGCACCGTCATAACGGGTTTCGGTCACATAGCCATTACCATCAATCATAAATTGCTGGCGATTCAAACCGTCATAGCTGTAACGCTCAGTGCGATCATCCGCATGGACTACCAGTTGCGCAGCTACTGCCGCTTCGCTGGTTGCGGTGTTGTAGTTGATTGCCTGTGCTGAACGCACGACCGCTACGCGATTACCACGCACATCGTACTGCGTAGTAACCACATAACCACGGCCATCAACACGGTAAATCTCACGGTTCACGCCGTCATAGATGATCCGTGTACGCAGGCTGGTCACGTCAGTGTTGCCCGCTGCGGCCACCTGGGCGGCCACATTCGCCACCGTCCAGCTCGCCGGTGACGTAATCACCCGGTCGTAGCTTAATTGTTCAATCACATTGCCGTTCTTGTCGTAACGGTTTTCCGTGACTTCGTTGCGCCCATTGATGCTGTACACTACGCGGCCATCACGATCAAAGACTTCGCGGGTGATACGATCATTACTTGCGGATCCGGATACCGCGGCCAATACCACCGCCGGGTCGCGGCTGTTCAGGGCCGCATGGTTCAGCGCTAGCGCCGTGTTGTAGGTCGTTCTCGACACCACCTGATCCATAGCGTCGTACTGCAGCGCTTCTACCGCACCCACCGCATTCACAATGACTCGCGCACGGTTTTCTGCATCGTAGTAAGTGCGCGTTACGCCGCCATTCGGCGCGGTTTGTTTGATCAGGTTGTTGTTGTGGTCGTACTCGTAGGTGGTGACTAACCCCAAGCCCGCCGGATCCACCGTCTCCTTCACCTTGCGGCCTAATACGTCGTACTCAAAGCGCGTGACTCGCAGCGCCGTCGTACCCACCGCTTCGCGTTGCTCTACCACTTGACCCTGTGCGTTGTAGACGTACTCGGTGATCACATTCAACCCACCTGGGTTGGTGCCAGTGATCGGATCGCGAGTGACTTTCACCGCCAGACCTACCGCGTTGTATTCCGTGACTGTCGCGATGCCATCGGCACCAGTCTCTTTGGTGACATGACCTGCGCCGTCGTATTCCCGTACCGTCTGCGCCGCAAGACCACCAACGTCTTTCAATTCACTCAGCAGATTACCTGCCTTGTCGTAACCGAAGCTGCTTTGTACGCCGTTGCGCACTTCGCCCGAACGCTGACCAAACGCGTCATACGTCTGGCTGATAACCTCGCCTTCCGCGTTCGTTTGCAATACCACCGCTCCACGCTTGTCGTACTGGTTCTGCGTGACATTGCCATTGGCATCCGTGGTCGATTTCGCTTCGCCAAACGCGTTGTTCACTTGCGTGCGCGTGATCGCTAATCCACCCGGATCCGATACTGTCGCTACCAGGTTGCCGCTGTCATCGTATTGCTGCTGGTACACCGATACCGTAGACGGATTGCTAGTGAGTACGCTAATCAACTGTTGACGACTGGTCGCATTCGACAGCAATACCGCATCGCGGTAGTGACGGGTCTCTTCAACTTGACCCTGGCTGTTGTAAATCGATTGGGTGACATAGCCATTGCCATCGATCTCATAGACCGCACGACCCGCTTCATCACTGAAACTGCGACGGGTGACATTCTGGCTGTTAGCCGATGCATTAAGGCCCGACAGGGTGGCGGCAATACCACTGGCACTCAGGTCACCGGTTAACGGGATAGCCTGTGCGTACACTGTCGTGTCGATTACATGACCACGACGCGAGGTTTCCGTCACGGTACCTTTCGAATCCACACGGTATTGCTCTTCACCCGCGGCATCGTAGGCAAGGTAGGTGGTACGGTCATCTGCATGCGGGCTGACCAACGCCTCTACCGTGGATTTGCTGACCGCACTACTCCAGCCCGACTTGCTGATCGCGGTCGCGTACTGGATAACACGGGTTGGATTGTTCAGGGCGTCATACACCGTTTGGGTGACGTAGCCACTCGCATCAATACGGTACAACTCACGACCCAATAGGTCGTTAACCAGATGTGTGACCTTGCCGCGCTTGTCGGTGTGAGAGGTGGTGTTCCCATGAGCATCAACGGTGTAGGTGTCTGCAGCTCCATTGCCATCTTCTATCCGGGTCTGGCGACCCAATGTGTCATATTCAACACGCTGACGGATATCATCGCTGCCAAACGCCCCTAACGCGCCCTGGATCGCCGCTGAACTCACCACACCCGATACCGTTAATTGCTCGGTATAGCGGATCTCGTCTGTCACACGGTTGGCACCGTCATAACGGGTTTCGGTCACATAGCCATTACCATCAATCATAAATTGCTGGCGATTCAAACCGTCATAGCTGTAACGCTCAGTGCGATCATCCGCATGGACTACCAGTTGCGCAGCTACTGCCGCTTCGCTGGTTGCGGTGTTGTAGTTGATTGCCTGTGCTGAACGCACGACCGCTACGCGATTACCCCGTGCATCGTACTGCGTGGTAACCACATAACCACGACCATCAATACGGTAAATCTCACGGTTCACGCCGTCATAGATGATCCGTGTACGCAGGCTGGTCACGTCAGTGTTGCCCGCTGCGGCCACCTGGGCGGCCACATTCGCCACCGTCCAGCTCGCCGGTGACGTAATCACCCGGTCGTAGCTTAATTGTTCAATTACATTGCCGTTCTTGTCGTAACGGTTTTCCGTGACTTCGTTGCGCCCATTGATGCTGTACACTACGCGGCCATCACGATCAAAGACTTCGCGGGTGATACGATCATTACTTGCGGATCCGGATACCGCGGCCAATACCACCGCCGGGTCGCGGCTGTTCAGGGCCGCATGGTTCAGCGCTAGCGCCGTGTTGTAGGTCGTTCTCGACACCACCTGATCCATAGCGTCGTACTGCAGCGCTTCTACCGCACCCACCGCATTCACAATGACTCGCGCACGGTTTTCTGCATCGTAGTAAGTGCGCGTTACGCCGCCATTCGGCGCGGTTTGTTTGATCAGGTTGTTGTTGTGGTCGTACTCGTAGGTGGTGACTAACCCCAAGCCTGCCGGATCCACCGTCTCCTTCACCTTGCGGCCTAATACGTCGTACTCAAAGCGCGTGACTCGCAGCGCCGTCGTACCCACCGCTTCGCGTTGCTCTACCACTTGACCCTGTGCGTTGTAGACGTACTCGGTGATCACATTCAACCCACCTGGGTTGGTGCCAGTGATCGGATCGCGAGTGACTTTCACCGCCAGACCTACCGCGTTGTATTCCGTGACTGTCGCGATGCCATCGGCACCAGTCTCTTTGGTGACATGACCTGCGCCGTCGTATTCCCGTACCGTCTGCGCCGCAAGACCACCAACGTCTTTCAATTCACTCAGCAGATTACCTGCCTTGTCGTAACCGAAGCTGCTTTGTACGCCGTTGCGCACTTCGCCCGAACGCTGACCAAACGCGTCATACGTCTGGCTGATAACCTCGCCTTCCGCGTTCGTTTGCAATACCACCGCTCCACGCTTGTCGTACTGGTTCTGCGTGACATTGCCATTGGCATCCGTGGTCGATTTCGCTTCGCCAAACGCGTTGTTCACTTGCGTGCGCGTGATCGCTAATCCACCCGGATCCGATACTGTCGCTACCAGGTTGCCGCTGTCATCGTATTGCTGCTGGTACACCGATACCGTAGACGGATTGCTAGTGAGTACGCTAATCAACTGTTGACGACTGGTCGCATTCGACAGCAATACCGCATCGCGGTAGTGACGGGTCTCTTCAACTTGACCCTGGCTGTTGTAAATCGATTGGGTGACATAGCCATTGCCATCGATCTCATAGACCGCACGACCCGCTTCATCACTGAAACTGCGACGGGTGACATTCTGGCTGTTAGCCGATGCATTAAGGCCCGACAGGGTGGCGGCAATACCACTGGCACTCAGGTCACCGGTTAACGGGATAGCCTGTGCGTACACTGTCGTGTCGATTACATGACCACGACGCGAGGTTTCCGTCACGGTACCTTTCGAATCCACACGGTATTGCTCTTCACCCGCGGCATCGTAGGCAAGGTAGGTGGTACGGTCATCTGCATGCGGGCTGACCAACGCCTCTACCGTGGATTTGCTGACCGCACTACTCCAGCCCGACTTGCTGATCGCGGTCGCGTACTGGATAACACGGGTTGGATTGTTCAGGGCGTCATACACCGTTTGGGTGACGTAGCCACTCGCATCAATACGGTACAACTCACGACCCAATAGGTCGTTAACCAGATGTGTGACCTTGCCGCGCTTGTCGGTGTGAGAGGTGGTGTTCCCATGAGCATCAACGGTGTAGGTGTCTGCAGCTCCATTGCCATCTTCTATCCGGGTCTGGCGACCCAATGTGTCATATTCAACACGCTGACGGATATCATCGCTGCCAAACGCCCCTAACGCGCCCTGGATCGCCGCTGAACTCACCACACCCGATACCATTAATTGCTCGGTATAGCGGATCTCGTCTGTCACACGGTTGGCACCGTCATAACGGGTTTCGGTCACATAGCCATTACCATCAATCATAAATTGCTGGCGATTCAAACCGTCATAGCTGTAACGCTCAGTGCGATCATCCGCATGGACTACCAGTTGCGCAGCTACTGCCGCTTCGCTGGTTGCGGTGTTGTAGTTGATTGCCTGTGCTGAACGCACGACCGCTACGCGATTACCACGCACATCGTACTGCGTAGTAACCACATAACCACGGCCATCAACACGGTAAATCTCACGGTTCACGCCGTCATAGATGATCCGTGTACGCAGGCTGGTCACGTCAGTGTTGCCCGCTGCGGCCACCTGGGCGGCCACATTCGCCACCGTCCAGCTCGCCGGTGACGTAATCACCCGGTCGTAGCTTAATTGTTCAATCACATTGCCGTTCTTGTCGTAACGGTTTTCCGTGACTTCGTTGCGCCCATTGATGCTGTACACCACGCGGCCATCACGATCAAAGACTTCGCGGGTGATACGATCATTACTTGCGGATCCGGATACCGCGGCCAATACCACCGCCGGGTCGCGGCTGTTCAGGGCCGCATGGTTCAGCGCTAGCGCCGTGTTGTAGGTCGTTCTCGACACCACCTGATCCATAGCGTCGTACTGCAGCGCTTCTACCGCACCCACCGCATTCACAATGACTCGCGCACGGTTTTCTGCATCGTAGTAAGTGCGCGTTACGCCGCCATTCGGCGCGGTTTGTTTGATCAGGTTGTTGTTGTGGTCGTACTCGTAGGTGGTGACTAACCCCAAGCCCGCCGGATCCACCGTCTCCTTCACCTTGCGGCCTAATACGTCGTACTCAAAGCGCGTGACTCGCAGCGCCGCCGTACCCACCGCTTCGCGCTGTTCGGTGATTTTGCCAACACCGTCATAGGTGTATTCAGTGATCAGATTTTTCCCGCTCGGATCCAGAACCACACGGACGACACGACCATTACGGTCATAAAAAGTCCGGGTCACCAGACCTGTAGGATCGGTAGACTCAATCACCTGACCACGCGTGTTATAACGGCTGGTACTAATCAGGTTGGTGCTGGCCGGGTCGCGCGCAATTTGCAGTACCCGTCCCGCTTTGTCATAGGTGCTCTGGACCACGACTCCGTTGCGGGTTTCGGTGGTGACACGGTTGGCCGCATCGTAAACCAGAGTGACAATTTCACCCTCCGCATTGGTTTCCTTCACCAGGTTGCCATTGTCATCGT
Organism: Cellvibrio sp. KY-GH-1; assembly: GCF_008806975.1. Lineage (NCBI taxonomy): Bacteria > Pseudomonadati > Pseudomonadota > Gammaproteobacteria > Cellvibrionales > Cellvibrionaceae > Cellvibrio > Cellvibrio sp. KY-GH-1. The sequence goes on along the minus strand of NZ_CP031728.1, from coordinate 5,419,297 downwards.
ATTCGTAAGTGGTTGAATGGCCTTCGCCATCAATCAGTTCAATGACATCACCCTGACCGTTGAAGTAAGTACGGGTCTGGATACCTTCGGCTGTCGTGACAGTTAAACGGCGTGCCGTTTTATCGGTGGCATAGGTGGTGATATTGCCCAGTGCGTCCTTACTGGAAATGGTTTCACCGAAGGCATCAACGGTGGTGAAACTGGTAATGCCCAGTTTATTGGTAACAGAGATTTGCTGGTTGCGCTGGTCATAGGCGTAACGAACAACGCCTTCCGGATGACCAGCAATAGCTTTGGTGGCGGCAACCAGGTTTTTGATGTCATCGGCCGATAACACATCCGCATACAAACCGACATCACTGATCAGACCTTTATATATATAACTGCCAGCAGTACTACCAATACCCGTTGTATATAAGCTAGCCGCTCGGTTAATGGTGAATGTGGAAACCTTCTCACCGTCAACATACAAAGATGCACCTTGCGCCACATCTTTATCGAACGTCAGGGCAATGTGATGCCAGTTGTTGTCGTTAAGTTTGATAGCCGGTGACGGTGAGGCACTTTGGCCAGATGCAATATTGTTAACAACAATATTGTTATTTATCAGGCTGATGCGATAACTGTAGTAATCACCAAACAATAAACGCTCACCCGTACCTGCATCTGCTGTCTTCATCCATAAAGACACAGTGCCATGGTCGGCATTTAATTTGGAGTCAGTACCCAATGAGATAGTACGACCACTGCTGGTACCATCAAACGAGAATGACTGCAGCAACGGGTTACCCGTTGGATGCTCATTCGCCACAGTAACACCAGAAGAACTTGAGCCGTTTAACGTTCCACTGGCGCCATCTTTGATGGTATTGCCATTAATGTTATTCGCAGACCAGAACGAGGTAGCCACCGGTAATTCAAACGAGGCCTTCACCCGCCAGTTGGTTTCCTCCACCAGGTTCCCGAACGCATCGTAGGTTTTTTGTACCGAGAGATTATTTCCCTCCGGATCGCGCGTAGTTAAAGTATTCAGACCGCGACGGTCATACGCAAATTCGGTGCTTTGTACTTGCGACGCACTGACCGACTCATCCTGACGAACTACCTCGCCAAACGCATTGCGCACATAACCGGTGGCATTGCCTTCAGCATCTACCTTGCCAATCACCTCGCCCATCTTGTTATAGGCGGTGCTTTGGATACTATCCGCCGCGTTAGCAACCAATTGCGAGGTCAGGGCCGTGGTCAGCTCTCCTTGATGGTTGCCAATGGCCGGGCTAATGCGGGTCGCCACACTACGCTCTGCAATCACCTCAGAGAATGCATTGTATTGCTGTGTAGCAACATCACCTTCAGCATTGATGGTGTGCGTCAGGTTGCCCCGTTGATCATACACATAGCGAGTCACTTCACCCGCTTCATTTTCTTCACTGATCACCTGCCCCAAGGCATCATAGGTGATTGTGCTGCGCACGCCCGCTTGCGCAATGGCATTGCCACTGCGCTCGCCAGACTTACGTCCCGCACGGTCATAGATAAATTGAGTTTCCCGCTCATCCGCCTCACCTACCGCCGAGCGAACACGCACTCGCTCACCAAAGGCGTTATAGTGGTTTTGCGTGACCGCATTATCCGCCGCCTCAACCCCAATTAACTGATTGGCCGCATCGTAGATGTAGTTAGTGTCACGATCCAGGGCGTTGCTAATCGCACCGGATAATGGCAACGCCGCAATTTGTGCCGCGGTATGGGCTGTTGCATAGGCAATCTCTTTCACGCGATTACCCACAGCGTCATAGCGGGTTTCACGCACATAACCTGCGCCATCCACCTGAAAGATCTGACGATCCAGGGTATCGTATACCGAGGTAATCACCTGATCCGCCGCCATTGCCGCGGGACGCAAGGCAACATAGGCCTGGATGGCATTTTTCAATTCCAGTGCACTGGTTTTTTCCGAGAGCGCAAAGCCGAATGCCGCCAGGGTAGCGAGGCTAACCTCGGCATAACGGCGTGTTTCAATTTCATTGCCTTGCGGATCAAATGTGTGCGCGGTGATATAGCCTTCCGCATCAATGCTGTAGGCCTTTTGGCCAAACTGGTCAAGAACAATACGCTCCGTGCGATCAGCGCCGGTGACCGGTTTGAGCGCACTCTTCGCGTGCCGCTGGATATCTGCTGTCGATAGCACCTGGTCATACACCGCAACATCGCGCACCATCCCGGTCAGGCCAAAGTGGCCGTTTGGCTTTTGGCCAACCAGATGATAATCCGTTGCGGTATTTAAATTGACATACCAATGTTCAAGTGCCTGCCCATTGATATACACCACCAGGTCGCGACTGTTGTAAGTCACCGCGATATGCAGTGGCTTGCCAATGTAGGCAATATCCAGACGGTGCATGAACGACTCGCCGCCTGCATCAAAGCGCAAGCCATCGTCATCAAACGCAATAACCAGCGATTCTCCATCGTTGTCATTGCCTGCAAAGTAAATCACTTGTTCACGAGTAGCACGTTCATCCTTCTGCACAACCAGTTCAATAGTACGAGGGTTATTACCCGCTATCGCGGCACTGGAGGGCAATGACGCTGAGCCGTAACGCGCCAGGTTAATGCCTTTACCGGTACCTTCGATCGCGCTATTGGAAGCGCTTACTGCATTGTTATAGGTGCCGTGATAACCATGCGTACCCAGATCTTTTACCTGGGTACCACTGGTTTCATCCAGACTCCAGAAGCCCAGGGGCTGGTCAGCGAGAACAATCTCGTGATGGCGCAAGTGAACTTGTAGTTCCACAAAGCGTTTAACTTGCTCAAAACCGGCCGCACTGAGCGCATCCAGTTCATCCACATCAATACGGTCAAAACGAGTCTCACCAATCGCTTCATTAAAATCGTTATAGAGATATTCCGTGATGTACCCTTCGGCATCCGCACTGAAGACCAGCTTGCCCGTCAGGTCATAGTAATAGCGGTTCACGCGGTCATCCGCTGTACCGGCAACCCCCAGGTCAGTCTCACTAATCAGCTTGCCCTTCGCATCGTAGTGTTTTGCTCGGGTATTCACAGTGTCAGAGGTTGCTACCAACAGGCCGCTCTTGTCATATTGGTTGGTTTGAACCTGGGTATTGAATTGCGCACCGGCCGTGTACCCTGCTGCCTGCAACAGACCATTCACGCTGGTAATCGTCAGGCTATCGAGCGCCTGTCCCGCCAGATTAATGTAACGGTTATAGGACAATGAGCTGGTCACCTGACCGGCCGCATCATAACGCCACTCTTTCACCGCACCCGTAGCGTCAACCTCAAAGCGCAACTGACCGGCATTGTCATAGAGCTTGACGGTAATACGGTCATCACTCGTCACAATCAACTGAGACTCAACACTCAGGCGATCCGCCGTAACCGTTGCTGGATTAATAGCGTTTGCATAGTGCGTTGTTTGTACAACACGGCCGTCAGCATCAAACACCTGCTCACTCACACGACCCAGGGCATCAACCACAAAAATCACATTGCCACGGTTGTCATAAACCTGTTTGGTGGTATGCAGGTTGGCATCGACACGCGCAATCACTTCACCAAACGCATTAATCACCTGTGCTTCGGTTTGCGCCTTGCCATCCGGGTCGCGCACAGTACTGACCAAATCACCGCGCTGGTTGTAATTGAAATGGGTCAGGCGGAAGACCGGATTACCCACCAGGGCCGCACGCAGCGACTCCAGAGTAGTCAGCTGTTTGATATCCACCAGATTGGCGTAAATGAACTCGTCCGCTACCTGACCGGCAGCGGTATAACGGGTTTCATGTACGCGTCCCTGCTCATCAACCCTGAAGCTAGGACGCCCCAGTTGATCATGATAGGTTCTGCTGATCCGGGCCCCTTGCCAGTTAGATTCGTACCAGGTTTTACTGCCGTAACCCAGCACTTCCAGCGCCGTACGGATACCGCCCTGACTCATATCTCCGGTGAGTGGGATGCGTTGCTCGTAACGAATGACATCCACCACATCCTGGCCATACATATCGCCGGAGGTAGTACCGTTTTTCATCATGATGCCGGTGCGGCGCGTTTCGGTAACCGCACCCAGTGCGTCCACACTAAACACCAGTCGGCCCTGGTTGTCGTACGCAAAACGCTCGACGCTGTCATTACCGGAGGGGCTTAAACGCGACAGCAAGGTCGCTTCATCAACGGCGCCACCCCAGCCAGTGGTATCCACGGCCTGTGCATATTTAACCGCTAACACAACATTGCCTTGCGCATCATACAGATGCTCGGTCACTCGCCCTTCAGCATCAATCTCGTAACGCAAACGCCCCAGTGCATCCACAATACGACGGGTCACATGGCCATTTTTATTGGTCTGCGCCAGCACATTGCCATTGGCATCCAGGGTGTAGCTGTCCTGATAGCCCAAACCGTCTTTCGCCCCCACCACACGACCGGCAGTGTCATAGACGGTTTCGCTCACCCGGTTAGCCGCACTGGCCAAACTGGTTAACGCATCATTCAATACCACTTCACTGACCGCTGCCGCGAGACTCACAGGCTGTGCATGGGCAATGGTGTGAGTGAGCAACCCTGCTGCATCATAACGATGCTCGGTAACAAACCCTTCGCCATCCACCACAAAACGCACACGGTTAGCGGCGTCATAGACATAACGGATGGCGCGATCTGTCGCGGTGTGACTCAACGCGGTTTCCAATGCCGCCCGCGTGGTGATCGCGTTGTACGACAGGAACTCCTGATGGGATTTCTTCAGCAGCAAGTTACCGCTGGTGTCGTAGGCCTGTTCCGTCACAGCACCGAGACTGTCCATGCTGTAGATTGCACGGTTGGCCGAATCGTAGAAGGTTTTGGTTCGAACAGCGGTTGCATCGGTATTGCTTGCCGCCACCAATGCATCACGCACGCGCTGTAAGGTCCAATCCTGTGGCTTGGTAACACTGGAGGGAATGACAATCGCGTGGGTATACGCCAGGGATTCAATCGCATTGCCGTTATTGTCGTAACGCACCTCGGCAACACGGTTGGCGCTATCAATGGAATAGACCGCACGACCATCCGCATCAAACACTACATGACTGACGCGGTCCTGGTCAGCATCGGCCACCAAACGCCCGCGAACTTGCTCAACATTTAACGTGCTATTGTCGTTGGCAAAACTCACGGGGCGGTTGTATTCACGAGTACCTACACGCTGCCCCACCGCGTTATAGAATGACTCGGTGACGTAGCCTTCGGCATTCACCGCAAAGATTTCACGGCCAAGATCATCATACGCAAAATAGCTACGCAGCCCTTTGGCATCGACAACCGCACTCACCTTGCCATCAAGGGTGTATTCGTAAGTCTTGGTAATTGCCAATCCTGCCGGATCAACCACCTCACGGGTGCGACGCTGCAACGCATCAAAGTGATAATGGGTGACTGAACGCGCCGCGCTGCTCGCGTAACCGGTTGCCACCGCAACCGCACTGCCCGCGCCGTTATAACGATACTCTGTGACCAAGCCAATACCCGTAGGATCCACGGTGGTTTTAATCACATTGCCAACACGGTCGTAATCCGTTTGCGTGATTCGCCCCGAGGGGTCGGTTACGCGAACACGATTGCCAAAACTGTTGTAGGCATACACGGTTTCCCACGCATGACCATCCGCATCCTGCACACTGGTGAAGGTCCTGTTGGCAGCATCGTAGGTAAAGTGAGTCCGTATACCACGCGCATCAGTGACATCCAGCAACAAACCGACTTGATCGTAAACTCGTGTTTCCAGCAGCACCTCACCAGAGGCGTCTACACGTTTGGTTTGATATAAATTACCGTCAGTGTCATAGCTGTATTGCAAGGACACGCCATTGCCATCCGTCACCTCAATTTGCTGGCCGTGACGGTTGTGGGTAATACGGGACTCGATACCAGTAGGTGTACGCGTAATCACACGGCGACTTGCCGCGTCATAGGCATACAGCGTTTCATTTCCGGCGGCGTCAATTTGTTTGAGTGTGCGACCAAACGCATCAAATTCGGTGCGGCTTTGGCCACCCAATGCATCGGTTACCACAACAATACGACCAGCATCATCGTAACGGGTCGTGGTGGTTTTACCACTGGCGTTGGTTTCACTTACCACGCGCCCGAAGGCGTCATACACCTTCTTGCTACCCAGACTCAGGCCTTCTGTATCCAGCAAGGTACGGGTACGCAAACCACGGGTATCGTATTCATACAAGGTAGTAGTGACTTTATTCGCCAGCAACTGCGGGTTTTTCGCAACCGTTTCCAGAGTGCGGGTTTCACTAATCAGATCACCAAAACCGCTGTACTGGTAGCGAGTCTGGTAGCCCTCGGCATCCACCTTCTGTAACGTTCGGCCAGTGCGGTCATAATCCACTGTTTCAACACGATCCTGCTGGGCATCTGCAATCGCGGCAACACGGCTGCTGACCAGCGCAAGGCCAACACCGCCGGTTAAACCGGCGGTGGAAATAGTGCCAGCATACTGTGTAGTTGAAACCACCTCACCAAAGGTATTGCGCCCGGTAGCAACTACCTCACCCAGATGATTCACCCGGTACACTTCACGACCGGCATAATCGTAGAAATACAGGGTGGTATGACCATTGGCATCGCGCGCACTGGTCAAATGGTTATTGGCATCGTAGCTATATTGCGTACCGTAATCGCGATACAACGCATCCACTTGCGCCGCCGTCAAACCGGCGTGCAGCAATGCACTGCCCTCGGCATTCAAACTGCCTACCAAACGGCCAAAGGCATCGTAACGCTGATGCTGAATACGTACATCCGTAAAATCAGCGGCCCCTTCACCGGAGGTTTTCTTCAACAACTGGCCCAGTTTGTTGTAGAAATAACGCGTAATACTGCCTTCCGCATTGATCTCGGAATCCACCTGACCACGCGCGTTATATACCACCACCGACGTCTGGTCTTTGGTGTTGGTTGCACGGGCACGCACGCTGTCGAGCGTATCGCCAGCGGTAATACCGGTCACCAGATTACCGTAGGCCACCGTCGTGACCCGGCTACCATTTTCACTATAAATCGTTTCAGTCAGGAAACCCTGCGCACTTAACTGGCCAACTTCACGCCCCTGCGCATCATAGAAATAACGGGTGGATTGATCCTGCGCACTGGTGGGAACCACCAGGGAATCCGCATTTACCGCACGGTTAACGCCGGTAAAGGCATCGTAATGACGCTTGATCTGGTCAGAGCTCAGCGCCTCACCATAGATCGCAATATTATCCAGCAAGCCCTTGTAGTTCTGCGCACTGGCACCCGGCAAACCACCGGCATAGATACGGTCTGAATTTGACCAGGACATCAACCCCGCCACACCGGAGAACACCAACTTGCCATCCACATACAATTTGCCAATCGAATCCGAATAAATCGAACCATTGGTAAACGTATTGGACAACACCACCTGGTGCCACTGGTCATCCGCCAGGCTAATACCGGTATTCACCCAACCGCCGGAATAGGTTTTGTATTCCAGAACATTATTTTGCAAACGCAAACCGTAATCGGTATGGCCCAACAGATGACGTGCCCCGGTTCCCGGCGCACTGGTCTTCATCCACAACTCAACTGAACCGGTCGCGTAATTGTGGTAATTAGTAACCCCCAGTGTTGAACTCACACCCAGGTCCGCATAAGTGCCCGAGGTGCCGGCAAAGTTCATCGACTTGCCGCTGCCATACGCACCTGATTGACCGGCGGTAACGCTACCAAAGACTGTGCCGTTAAGGCCGCTACCGCTGGTGTCGGCCAACGTAGTTGTGGTGGCATCATCAAATTGCCACAGCGCCTTCGGATTATCGGATTTCAGCACCTGCAACGGGTTGTTCATGGTCAGGCGCGCCAGATTCGGCACCGATTCTGCATAGGCAGTACCGCTGAGGCGATTACCCAGCGCATCGTACTGGTTGTCCGTCACATAATTGGCTGAATCAATCGTGCGCACCAGGTTGCCGTCCGCATCGTACACATAGCGTGTAGTGCGCGACTGCTCTACATCTGCCAATTTAATAAATTGCGTGGTTTGGTGCTCAACACCAGTGGTGCTCACATGGAATTCACCCGCCCCTTTGTACAAGGGCTCACCCGTGTCCGCGCGGTATTCGATACTGTAGGTGTGGGTGCCCAACGTCAGGTGATTGAACTCAGCATAGAAATAATCCCCTTCCTTCAACACTTTGACGAAGGGTGAATTATTAACACTGATATAAGCCGACAAGGTGTTCTGGCCAGGAATGCTGCCAAAGCTCACTCGCGTTTGTTGATAAGTCACTTCTTCTTGTGCCACCAGCGCAAACACATCCGCCAGTTTCCACACAGTGCCATCCACAAAACGGATTTCGTTGATACGTGCGTTAGTGTTGCCATCACTGACAAAATAATCGGCAATCGTTAACCGGTCTTCGGTGTTCAAGACACTCAGGAACAGATCCGTCGCATTGCGGGTCAAGCGAATATCCGACGGCAAAAAGTCGGCCGAGAATTGCACTACATCTAACTGGGCTGTGACTACGTCGGTATTGTAGTAATTAGCGTTGTAAATAACATCGCGCCCAAAACCACGCTCGAAGCGGTAGGTATCGTTGCCACCTCCGCCATAGAGCGAATCATTACCAGCACCACCCAACAGGGTGTCGTTACCTTTTTCGGTTGAACTGCTATCGCCATACAGACGGTCATTGCCAGCACCGCCTTGCAGGATATCGTGGCCTGCTCCTCCCCAAAGGTCATCGCTACCTAAACCACCATCCAGCCAATCCTCGCCCGCATCTCCTTGCAGGGAATCATTACCCGCACCACCAACGAGCGAATCATGACCCGCACCGCCATACAATGCATCATGGCCCAAATCACCAAACAATGTGTCATTGCCGCCCGCTCCAGAAATCCAGTCATTCCCATTGCCAGCACTAATGACATTACCATCGGAGTAGGTGTAAATATTGTTGGTTTTTTCTGACGTAGCAATTACCAGTGCACGAATATCGTCCACCGTCCAGATAACACCACCTTCCGCGAAGCGAACCTCTTCGATCGCGTAAGACGAAGCGCCTTCAAGATCAAAATAATTATTAATTAAAATACGATTTTGCGAAGGGACGTGCGTTAAATACAGATCATTACTGCTGCGCGTAACTTCAATGTCCGAGGCGAGAATACCTGTGCCGAATTGGACAATGTTAAGTTGATTGACGTATTCCGCAGAGCCAAAATTATGTTCGGTGATGGTGTCGGAACCAAAACCCAAATCGAAGTGGTAGGTGTCGTTACCCAATCCACCACGCAAGGTATCGTTACCGATACCGCCGACTAAATTATCGTTGCCGGCATCACCATCGAGCGTGTCGTTATCAGCACCACCGTAGAGCCAGTCATTATTATTGCCGCCAGATAAAGAGTCTGAGCCTGTTCCGCCGTAGAGCGTGTCATTACCCGCTTCACCGTAGAGGGAGTCGTTATCAATACCACCATCAAGGATATCGTCACCCGCTTGCCCCCAGATAGAGTCCCTACCTTCCAGGCCAGTAATCGAATCATTACGGCTATCACCTACCAGGTAATTTGATTCAATAGTGCCTACTGACACAATGTTTTGAATTGTTGCAGCGTCCCATACCGCAGTATCACCCAACACCACTCTATTTATTTCATTGCGAACCGCTGAGAAATGTGAACTTACACGGACACTGTCACCAGTGCTGATAAGCGTGATATACAAATCATCGCCATAGCGCGTAAAACGAACGTCAGATACCGCAATGGCATCATCCAATCGCAGGATGTCATTTCGTCCTACTGAACTATCATCGTTATAAATAACATCCTGTCCGTCGCCGTAGCTGAAGTAGTAGGTATCGCTACCTTCACCACCTGAAAGGGTATCATTACCCTTTCCACCCACTACATAATCATCGCCGGCCTCACCATAAAGATCATCGCCATGCAGACCACCTAATAACGTGTCTTGACTGGTGCCACCATAAAGCACGTCTGCCCCTAAACCGCCCAATAGCAAATCGTTTCCGGCATAACCAAATAGGGTATCGTTATCAATACCTCCATCTAGTGTATCGTTACTCGCTCCACCATAAAGAATATCCCTTCCAACCAAGCCAGAAAGGGTAGAACCATACAACGTTTGAGAATCATCACTACCGACTGAAAGATTGTTGAAAATTGCTGCAACATTCCAAACTGTTGAGTCACCGAAAATGATTTGGTCAATCGCATAAGTCGCAGAGGCAAAATGATTTTCAACAGCGATATACTCGCCGGTACTGATCAAATTGACGTAGAGATAGTCACCCGAGCGGGTTAACCTAACATCAGAAACAGGAACAGAGTTATGTAGGCGCAAAATATCAATACGCCCGGCTGTTGAATCGCTGTTATCGATACTGTCCAGTCCATCACCGTAACCGAAATAGTAGGTATCATTACCCGCACCACCGGTCAGAGAATCGTTGCCAATACCACCGGTTAAATGGTCATCACCCGCCTCACCCCGGAGGTTATCAGCACCAGCGCCGCCATTGAGCGTGTCATTACCAGCTCCTGCATAAAAAACATCATTGCCCTGCGCACCCGACAAGACATCGTTACCGGTAGTTCCCGTTAACGTTTGGGCTGCAGGAGCAGTAACAATATTGGACGAAATTTGGGAAGCATTCCAGACAGTACCATTACCAAATACGATATTAGTAAGTGCATAGGAAGCGCCGTAAAAATGATAATCAACTGTGATAGTTTCACCAGTGCTGATTAACGTGATTCGCAAATCGTAATTAGAAGAGCCAGTCCTTACCAAACGAACATCAGTGGGTAATATTGCGTCCGCAAGACGGAGAGTCTCTATGCGACCCGCGGTAGTGTCATACGCATAAATAGTGTCGTTGCCATCACCATAACTAAAATAATAAGTATCGTTGCCAGCATCACCACGCTGATAATCATTGCCCAAACCACCAACTAAATAATCATCGCCCTCGTCACCATTCAAGGTATCGTTATCCGCACCTCCATAAAGTGAATCGTTACCTACTCCACCGTATAGCGTGTCGTTACCAGAGCCACCCAATAACAAATCGTTGCCTTCTTCTCCCCAAAGACTATCGGTATCCAAACCACCATCTAACGTATCATTACCAGTTCGCCCGCTTAATCCATCCTTTCCAGCCAAACCGGTTAATACGTCATCTCTGCCATCACCATAAAGATTTTCAGAGTTATTAGTTCCGATGGACACTATATTTTGAATAGTTGCCACATCCCAAATAACACCATTCCCAAATTGGATGTTATTAATTGCATATGATGAACCACCGAAATGATAATGAACTGTGACGCGCTCACCGGTGTTTAACAGTGTAATGATCAAGTCGTTGCTGTAAGTTCCACCTCTGGTCAAACGTACATCAGACGGCAAAATATCATCGGCCAAGCGAACAATGTCATTACGCCCGCTTGAAGAATCATTTTGGTTAAGCCAATCATAACCATCACCATAGCCAAAATAATACGTATCGCTGCCAGTACCACCATTTAACGTATCATTTCCGATTCCCCCAACTAAATAATCATTGCCTTCATCACCGTTTAACACGTCATCGCCAATACCACCATACAATGAATCATTGTCGATTCCACCGTACAAATTGTCGTCACCAGTTCCACCGATTAATACGTCATTTCCTTCTTCGCCCGAGAGATAATCTGAATCTATTCCGCCGTCAAGCGTATCGCTGCCTGTTCGCCCATAGATACTATCTTTTCCCGCCAAGCCGGTAATATTGTCATTCCTTGAATCACCAACTAACAATTCTGACTCAACTGTGCCGGTCGAAACCATATTTTGAATGGCTGCGGAATCCCAAATAACACCATTACCAAATTGGATGCTATTAATCATGTAACCAGGAGAACCAAAGTGATAATTCACCGTAATACGATCACCGGTACTAAGCAACGTAATAACCAAATCGTTGGTATAAGATCCGTCTCGAGTCAATTTAACATCGGATGGTAAAACATCATCAGCTAGACGAATAATGTCGTTGCGACCACTTGAAGAATCATTTTGATTAATCCAATCCAGTCCATCACCATAACCGAAATAATAAGTATCGCTTCCAGTACCACCATCTAATGTATCGTTGCCAATTCCACCAACTAGAAAATCATTACCAGTATCACCATTCAATGTATCGTTGCCTACCCCCCCATTCAGTGAATCGTTATCGGCACCACCGTATAGAACATCAGATCCAGCTCCACCAAATAATAAGTCGTTACCGTCATCCCCCCAGAGAGTATCAACATCCAAGCCACCATCCAGTGTGTCATTGCCTGCACGACCACTTATCGAATCCCGCCCATCCAATCCAAAAATCACGTCATCGCGGCTATCACCGACGGTGTACTCAGACTCATTAGTACCAGCCGCCGCAATATTTTGTATGGTTGCAGCATCCCAAATAACTCCGTTGCCAAATTGGATGGCATTTATCGCGTAAGCTGAAGAACCAAAATGATAATAAACAGTGAGAATATCTCCCGAACGTAATAACGCGATTAACAGGTCACTACCACTCCGTGTAAGTCGAACATCTGAGGGCGGCACATCATCAGCAAGACGAACAACATCATTTCTACCGGAAGTAGAATCATCATTATTAATTCTGTCCAGCCCATCACCATAACCAAAATAATAGGTGTCGCTCCCAGCTCCGCCTTCTAGACTGTCATTACCAAGTCCTCCAGCTAAATAATCATCTCCCGTTAGACCGAGTAGAGTGTCATCACCAACACCACCATACAGCTTGTCATTACCTTCTTCACCATGGAGATAATCGCTTCCCGCTTGACCTTCAAGATAGTCATCACCGACACCACCCCGGAGACTATCATTACCTAAGCCACCAATAAGCCAATCATTACCGCCTTCACCATAAATAGTGTCCGCATCATCACCACCGTCCAGGAAATCATTCCCGGCGCGACCATAAAGGGTGTCAACACCTTGGCCACCCCGCAATACATCATCGGTGGTATCAAAGCCATAAATCACATCAATGCTATCGGTGGAGACAAGCACCTTGGACATCAAATCAGTTTTTTGCCACACAACGCCGTTGGCAAATTCAATAGCGCCTATCGCACTAGTAGAATTGCCATCACTCAGGAAAAAACTGGTGACTGTAACTTTGTTGCCAGAAGGGACGTGAGTAACAATTAAATTATTGCTGCTACGAGTAACGCGAATATCGGAAGAAGAAATGCCATTTCCGAAACGAATGATGTCAAACCGATTGGCCTGGGATTCAGTTACATTCCACGAATTATTAATTGTGTCTGAACCGAAATTCGGTTCAAACACATACACATCGCGGCCATTACCGCCATAAAGCGTATCGTTACCAGCACCACCAACCAGAGTATCGTCACCGTCTTCACCACGAAGATCGTCACTACCCAAACCACCAACTAAGAGATCATGACCAATGCCCCCCCAAATATAATCGTCATTCATCCCTCCATCCAACGTATCATCGCCGGCCATACCATAAAGGGAATCATTGCCTAACAAGCCCACAATGTTATCGTTGCGATTATCCCCCACCAGATAATCTGCATGGCGAGTGCCAGCCGTTACAATATTTTGAATAGCCTCTACATTCCAGACTGTGCCATCACCAAATACAATTGCATTTAGCCGATAATCAATATTCGTGCTGAAATGGCTGCTAATAATAATTCTGTCGCCGGTGCTGACCAAATTAACTTGCAGATCGTCACTTGTGCGAGAAAGAAAAACATCGCTTACACTGACGCTGTTATTAAGGCGCAAAATATCATTACGACCAACTGTGGTGTCGTAGTTATTAATCGAGTCTTGCCCATAACCATAACCAAAATAATAGGTGTCGTTCCCTGCACCACCAGAGAGTTGATCGTTAGCTGTACCTCCATCTAAATGGTCATTACCTGCGCCACCAGAAAGGTTATCCGCATTTGCGCCACCAAAGAGGTAATCATCGCCTTCATCTCCGGTCAAAATATCGTTAGATATTCCACCAGATAACCAATCATTTCCTGTGCCGCCGTAGAGTGAATCATTACCAAAACCACCAATTAATGAATCGTCTCCCGCCTCACCCCATAACTTGTCATTATCCATTCCACCATCAATAGTGTCGTTGCCAGCATCGCCATAAATCTGGTCCGCACCTTCAAAGCCGTTCAAAACATTGTTGGCTGAACTACCATATATATATTCAGAGCTATCTGTACCTGTTGCGATTGCATTTTGTATTTCTGCACTCCCCCAAATAGTGCCATTACCAAATATGATTTGGTTAATCGCGTAGGACGCAGAAGTAAAATGATTTTGAATGTATATGCTATCGCCCGTACTCAATAACGTTAAATATAGATGGCTAGACGTACGACTCAATCGTACATCTGAAACAGGAATTGAGGCGTCAAGATAAATTGTTTCTGTGCGCCCTGCTATTGAGTCATAGGCATTGATAGAGTCTCTGCCATCGCCATACGCAAAATAGTAAGTATCATTGCCAGCTCCACCAGAGAGGGAGTCATCCCCTTTCCCACCAAATATGTGATCATCACCTGCATCACCATTTAGCGAGTCATTACCTAACGCACCAAACAACGAATCATTGCCATTGCCACCATTAATAGAATCATTGCCTACACCACCTAACAGCGTATCGTTACCAGTGGTGCCGTTTGTGGTTGTATTTGCAGGAGCAGTAACGATTGCAGCAGTAATTTGCGCTACCGTGAGAGATGTGTCGTTAAATTGAATGGTATTAATTTGATAAGTTGCAGATGTGAAGTGGTTGTTTACCGTAATACGCTCGCCTGAACTGATTAACGTAGCTATCAAATCATTGCTTGATCGAGTCAAGCGAACGTCTGACGCGTTAGCTGCGATGCGCACAACGTCGTTTCGGCCAGCGGTGCTGTCATTATTATTAACAATATCGACACCATCGCCGTAGCCAAAATAATAGGTATCGTTTCCAGTGCCGCCGTCCAGCCTATCATTGCCCAGCCCACCCGTTAGCTGATCATTACCAGCATCACCATACAGTGAATCATCGCCAAGCCCACCAAACAACTGATCATTTTCAGTTCCTCCGGACAACGAGTCATTACCCGCTCCACCGTATAACAGGTCATCACCTGCCTCACCGTAAATAAAGTCATCATCAATTCCGCCATCGAGCGTATCTTTCCCTGTATTGCCATAAATAGAATCAACACCAAACGAACCATTAATTACATCATCTCGTCCATCGCCGACCAAATATTCGGGACGAAGCCCACCGGTACTAACAATAGACTGAATAGCGGCCTTGTCCCAAACCGTACCATCACCAAAAACAATTTGATCAATTGCATACTGCGAATAATAAAAATGGTAGGAGACCGTGATTTGATCACCGGTACTCAATAAAGTGATATATAAGTGGTGCGTATCGCGAGACAGACGAACATCCGATGCGGTCACTGCGTCGTGTAAACGAATAACATCGTTGCGTCCTGCAGTGGAGTCGCTGCTACTAATCGTGTCTTGTCCATCCCCGTACCCGAAATAGTAGATATCACTCCCTACTCCACCATCCAGGGTATCGTCGCCGGTTCCTCCCCACAGCTGATCATTACCCGCATCACCATTCAGGTTGTCATTACCGACACCGCCGTAGAGCAAATCATTATCTGCCCCACCCGATAAACCATCAGCCCCAATACCACCGATTAATACATCCGCTCCCGTATCACCATACAGGGAATCATCATCAGCTCCACCGTCCAGTGTGTCGTTGCCTGCAACTCCATAAATCCAATCCTTTCCTTCAAGTCCGTTAATAATGTCATTGCGAGCATCACCATAAAGACTTTCAGCATAAGCAGTACCGGTAGAAACCAATTCCTGTATTTTGGTGCTATCCCAAATCGTTCCATCACCGAAAACAATTTGATTAATTGCATACTGCGGATAATAAAAATGGTAGCTAACTGTGATCTGATCACCAGTGCTCAATAAAGTGATGTACAAATGGTACGTATCTCGAGTCAAACGAACATCTGACACAGACACTGCATCACCTAAACGAATAATGTCATTGCGCCCTACCGTGGAATCGCTTGCACTAATAGTGTCTTGTCCATCCCCATACCCGAAATAATAAATATCACTCCCTGCTCCACCATCAAGATTGTCATTCCCTGTGCCACCCCATAACTGGTCATTACCCGCTTCACCATTTAAGTTGTCGTTACCACTCGACCCGTAGAGGAAGTCATCATGATTACCGCCGTACAGGTAATCGTCATCCTCGTTACCAATCAGGGTATCGGTCTGGTCACCACCGTAGAGATAGTCATTGCCCAAGCCACCATCGAGCGTGTCAATACCGGCATAACCGTAGAGCGATTGTGCAATATCACTGCCCAGCAAATTGTCATTGTTCGCCGTACCAAACAGGTTGCCCTGTGCACCGCGTGGCTTGCGCTGTACGTTTTCAATCTTCACATCCAGCAAGGCAAAACTTTCATCATCACCGGTGAATTTCTCGGTACCCGTCAGACGACCTGCACCATCGTATTGATAAAAGGTGATGTTGTTTTCCGCATCCATTGCATACAACAATCGACCGGCAGCGTCATACAAATTTTGGGTAGACCTGTCCCGTTGAGCATCGGCAACCGGTCGGATAAGAGCGATATCAGAGGGAACTACCTTGCCAGCAACCAGCCATGATTGAGTGTTAACACGATTGGCGTATTGGGTGGTTTTGGTTTTTAAACCTCGGCGGTCATAAACATATTCAGTTACCGCACCGGTGGCATCCACGGTGGCAGTTGTACGGCCGGCCGCATCGTAAAAAATGTAACTGCGCGAACCATCCGGCGCCTGTTCACCTCGACGCTGGCCAGCGTCATCATAAAAATACAGGGTTTCCCGTGCGGGAGTTGATGAACCCACAGGCGCTTGCTGGGCAATGCTGACCAAACGTCCGGCAGCGTCATAGGTACTCAACGTGCTGGTACCCTCGGCATTCACCACCTGGATTGCATGGGCCGCATCACTGTAGGTGGTTGTCGACAAGCCACCATCCGGCAGTAATTCGGTCAGGCGACGACCGAGCCCGTCGTAGGTGTAAGTGGTGGTATCACTTTGCGATCCGCGGGTGTTGACCTGCTGCAACAAACGGCCAAACGGGTCGTACACATGGCTGGTAATTTTGGTGGCGGTGTTGAGAACACCCGCACCACTGCTGTTAACCTGGGAATGTTGGGTCGTTTTGCTTAATTGACCACGCAGGTCGTATTCGAAATCCGTACGTTGATTTTTTGCGAGATTCTGGCCAGAAATCCAGGTAGTTAAATCGGCTTCGCTGAGACTATCAGCCGGTGTGAGTGCCGCCAGGTTATAAACCGCACCGCCGTATTTGATCGTGCTGGTTTTTTCCCCGTTTGCATTGTACTGGTGCTCAGTAACACGACCAGCCGCCGAAACTTCAAAGCGCAACAATCCGGCACTGTTATATACATAGCGTGTGGTGAGTGGCTTTTGGGCAGTTTCCGCTCCACCACCATCCGGATCCGGCGTTTGATAGAGGGTTTCGGATAACAACTGGTTGCGGGTGTTGTATACACGCTTGACGGTATTCCCCAGGTCATCCTGCTGGCCGATCGCGTTACCGGCGATGTCATAGGTATAGGTAATACGGTTGTTTTCACCATCAATGGTTGCGGCGATATTGCCTTTGGTATCGTATTCATAGCGAGTCGATAACCGCTGGCCATTCAGGGCTGGCGATTGCTGCTCCAGCAGTTGGCCCTTGGCATCAAACTTATAAATCCACTCCTGACCCAGTGAGTCAAATACACTGGTGGTGTTGGTGCCATAGAAAAACGTAGTCGCAGGGCTACTTCCTTGCGCTACCGTTTTGACTCGCCATTTCAGGCTAACCGAATCCTGCTCATAGGTCAGGCTGGTAACCTGCCCATTGCTTTCCGTGACACTGGCGATACGGGTGGACGTACCGTCGTAGGTATAGGTCACCCGATATACCTTGCCGTCAGCAATAGTATTATCGTCCGGCGTCAAATCAGTGATTACGGATTCCAGTCTACCCGCCGCATCGTATTGGTAGCGTGTAGCGGTTTTCTCCGTCCAGGTCGCACCGTCATAAATACGATTGACCAGCGCCTGTACCTGGCCACTGCCGTTGTACTCGATGCGCACTGCTTGCTCGGGTTGGGTGTGATCCGCCTTGGTAAACACTTCGATCAAACTCACCCGGTTTGATCCATCGTAGGTAATGCGCGTCAAACGGCCTGCAGCATCCGTGAGACTCGCCAGTCTCCAGCTGCCTCCGAATGATTGATAGGTCTCGCTCGTTACACCGCCGTCTTTGGAATACACCCAGGCCGTTCCATTGAACGACAAAGTGTCGTGCGCACCATCACCATCAGCACTCTGGTAATAATCAACACCAGTCTCGGTGCGCACGTAGGTAAATACAGTTGCGGAGCCATCGGCGGCGGTGCGGGTAATTGTGGAGAGCGCAACATAGTTGCTTAGCGTCTGGTTAAAGCTGAACCGGTGTCCATCATTGTTATCACCGTCCAGCTGACCAAGGCTGTTGTAGGTTCGAAGGATCTGATAACCAATGGCATCATTAACCAGGATTTCATCCCTTTGCCTCAGAATCAAATTCCCTGTGGTGGCGTTTACATGGGTTGCTATCTGGCTGTTCCCTGCCCCTCCTACGTCTGATTTAGCGACTTGTACGTTTAATAAACCCAGACCAGATCCAGAGACAATTGCAACCATTTTCCTAGATTCCTATTGCGAATGTTTAATCCTGTCGCCCCTCCGCTATCCAATGGAAATGAGAGGCGATGACGTTATAATTTCTTTATATTAAAACCCGCTGAATATATCAATATTCAGTTGGATTTGGCATAGCCCAGATTTAAAAAATGCGTAGCGCGAGCTGTAGGGAGTCAACATCACCAAGAGAGAAATCACTTGAGATGAAGGGGGGGGGGGACTGAACCGAATGAAATTGATCAAAAAGCAAACCTCAAAAAAAACAAAACCCCGGCAATACCGGGGTTTTGTTTTTTTGCATCAAAATTGTTTATTGAAGTGCAGCGGCCGCAACAGACTCAGGGGCCTTGAGGCTCATATTCCAGTTCTGACGAATACGCTGCGCTTCACGCTCACCCAGCCCTAACCACACTACAGAATCGGTTTTGGTGTTGGCAATAATCAGCCTATCCCCTTCCCCAAACGCACCACCAATACGGCGCAGGGCTTCATCGGCATTGAATTGGGAATTCACATACCAGTTATTGGCAACCAAAGGGGTTGAGTTGCCCAATGAACGGCACGCTCTTTTCACACGCTCACCGTTTGTTTCCGGGCTGGTGAGTTCGTAGGAGATAAACAGGTTATGCATAACGGGGTCCTTTACTTCAATTATTAAACCTTTTAAAGGTACGACTATAAGTACAGTCTTTCTAATTTTTTATCAAGATCAGCTAAAAATGAAATACCGTAGTGAGGCTCATTTAAGCCATCAATTAAGTGAGCTGGCAAGTCATGTATATATTCATCAAAACAAGTAGCTATAGAGATAGCAATAGCTGAAACGCTATCAGTATCACCTCCCAAAGCAGTACAATCTACTAATAGCGCGCTTAGCTTATCATTTCTTCTCACGCAAGTAAGCGCCGCACTAACCGTCTCATAAGCTTCTACTGAAGGTGTACCTCTCCATAAATAATCCCACTCGCCGAAACCTTCTCGCTCTAAAAAACAGTCTAACTCCAGCAGTTTGCCCTCACAATGCAACCCAAAATGAGCACTTAGTGCAACAGCACAACTAGAATTAATAGCGATAGAGGTATTGTGAGTTACCTTTGCTTGAACAGTTGCAGCTGCAACGATTTCCTTTTTACTTTTAAGAAAACCTATCGGGGCTGAGCGGATCGCAGCCCCATTACGTTCACTTTTAGGATTAAGTTTGGAAATAAGATCTTTCCCAGAGTTCGACGATATCAGAAGCTCATAAAAACCTTTTGAATATCCATTCCTAGGGTCACGGCGAAAACTTTGGACCAACTTATCTGCTACGTTGAGCTCAGTCCACTCACACCCATTAACTAACATCTCAGCTATTGCTATAGACATTTGAGTGTCATCCGTATACTTAGCAGTAAAGCCGTATAAATCATGACTTAAATAAGCCATTAAATTATTGCAAGCTTTAATTTTCTGAAAATCAGAAAATTCGAAACCAGATGCATACGCATCAGCTATAGCCAACTCAACAAGCAATTTGCCCACCGTGATGTTTAACTATTTTCTCAAAAACATCATCAATATCACCCCCTGAAAAATGCAGCTCCAGCCTCAGAACCTCGAGCAAAGCAATTCTAAAATCTGCATCTTTATCATATTCAACAAATTCCTCTCTCGATAAAAACATGCATTCAATGGGGATGCCTAGCTCATAACTTTGCTTATGTACATCGTGAAATCTACCGCGAAGGAAAGCTACTTTTTCATTCATAGACATCTTAGTATATTGACTCAAGTCAACCAACAAGCTGCTCCGCTCATTATTTTTTAACGAAAGATATTCACTATATCTTTCCCACAATGAAGGTGTAGCTATACGACTGTACCGCACACGCTCCTCAAAATACATCATCTGACCATTTAGAAATACCTTTTCCTGCAATACCTCACCGCCAAACTCAGGATTAACAACTATCAGCGTATAGAGCTCATACTCGAACTTTCTTTCTATCAACTCTAGGTTATTATATTTTTCATACCTCGACTTAACTGATATTTTTTCGAGAGAAGCTGAATCAAATAAAGATGTATGCACATTGTTTCCGTTTAACTCTTCAACAACAACCAACTTTTCATCTTCCACCCAAAAAACATTACATATAAACGCACCTGGTATCTCAGCGCAAAAATCTGAGGCCTTTAATTCTCTCAAATTCAACTCTTTATTATGCAGCGTAGCCATTACTTAAGTTGCTCCAGAATAATCTTGGACCCATTATTGCTTTTAACTTTCACAACAAATCCAGACGCAATCAGATGTTCAGAACTTGCTTTAACCTGCCCGATCTTATCGGCAAAATTTACATCCATTGCCAATGCTGAAACATCCTTAACGTTTGTGGCATGAATCTCCATAAATCTACCGCCATTATCATACTCTGGACTTAACTTCTTACTAACAGAAGCATAATGATTTTCGGTTATTACATTTCCAGTTGCATATTTTTTATCGAACCAATCAGGAAGAGTTCCTTTACCTAAACCTCTGAAAAATACCCCGGATTCAGACGGCAGTTTTTCCAGAGCATTATTGATACTTTTCACTAAGGTTGTCTGTGCGGCAGATAGTTCTTCCCCTTTTATCATTTTAGGTGCAAGCCGCCCCTTCATGAAAAAATTGGTTGTATATCCCATTATCATATGGGCATCTTTTAAATCAACACCAAACTTATTAGTTTCAACATATTTATCAATGTGGGACCTGTAATCTATTCCGTTAACATTTTCCATATCATCATACAGTTTTTCTATTTCTGCACGGCTTCTATTAGTAGCCGCCGCCACTTCATCTAGGTAATCTGTCGGAATTCCCTGATGATTTACCTGATATCCACCTTTAATCACAACATCTTTGTTTTTGACCTCAATAGACTGTGATTTACCTGTGCCAGATACATCATGTCTTGGAGAATCTAACTGCTTAATATCCACCGAGCCAACGCTGCGCATATCTTTTGGCAACGGTTGCGTTGGTAAATCTTCAATGACAACAGGGCCAGTTTGGCGAGTTGCTGTTGCAGGTTTATCCAACTGCACATTGACGCTATTTGGACCTACTGCATCAGGAACATCAGCTCTACTCAAATCATCGGTGTAGGTACCCAAGGTTGCCGGTGGTAAATTACTCTGATCACCAACAGCACCTCTTTGAGTTGATAAGGGTTTCATTCCTCCTGATGAACCTTTCATAGGCGGCGGGGTAATATCCAATTTACCGAATTTATTAATCACTCCGCCAGCTATAAGCTCGCCTAAAAATGCTCCCGACCGCTCAGCGTCATTCTCATAAGCCAACGGCATTTCCAAATTAAACGCTGTTGTGGTACGGAACCCTTCAAATGTACCACGATCAACGCCTGGTAATTCTTCAGCGATTAAAGTAAGCCCATCCATAGAGGTTTTAGTGAGATTTACGGCACCATTGAATAACGTCGGGCCAAAGTTCAGCGTTACCGCTTTTAATGCTCCCTGACCGCCCTGCACAGGACTTTCAATCAAACTGATAGCACCATTAGCACCAGCGTAGAAAAGATTACTCGCGCCTTTGCCAATCAAGCCACCGAAATACTTCACTGGGCTTGAGCTCGCAGCACCTCGATCCATCACCCCATCGTAATATTGGTTATTTGACTCCTTCATGCCAGCAAGTGTTGCTTTAGCTTCATATGTTACTTCTGCGAATTTTTGTTCGAAAGAAGCAAACACATAATCCAATGGGTTGCGAGATTCCACCGCATTGTCTTTTAACTGTTCGTAGTGAGCACGAATTGATTCACGCGTCGTTACGTTTGTTGTTTGTGGAGCCACCACAGGCTGAGCAACAACTGCCGGTGGAGCTGAAGCGGCGGCGGCGATTTCCTTGGCTTCCGCCGCTGCTTTTGCTGCTGCGGCTTTGCGTTCGGCTTGTTGCGCGAGTCTGGCGTTACTCATATTCAGCGCTTGCTGACCCAACCCTTTGTTGTTACCTAGATCTTGGCCGTTCGGTAACTTGTACTCGCGCCCCTCTTGGATCACATCATTTTTCAAACCATTCAGCAAAATGAAGTCACCAATCGCTTTTGGATCACTCGTTCCGACCAGAGACGAAATGCCTTGACCTTTACGCGCAACAACGGTTGTTGGCTTGGCGACAATTTCTGTCGTTGCTGACTGGGACAATGTTGCGCTCACGTTTTCCACTTGCACAGTCATGTTTCTTTGCGCATCTTGCTCTGACACAGTGGATGGCGACTGGAATTCAATACCTGCGGATTGCAGTAGAGAAACTGCTACAGGTTGCGGTGAAGCAATTGTTGCGGCAGCCAAGGTCGCCACTTGCGGTGTAGCTGTACCGCTCAAGCGCTCCGACACCCATTTTCCAGCTGCTGCAAAATCTTCTTTCGCTAACTGGAATTGTTCTTTCAGCACATCGCCAGTGTTGGCCCAATCAGTAAACTGCGATTTACCATTTTCATCTTTATATACGTCCCTGCCAATAAAGGTGGCTGACTTGCCGGGATTATTTCTTGCAGCCAGAACTTTATCATTGGTATCTACAAACGCATGGTCAAGCGATGAACGTAACCCTGCGGCGGCAGCGCTACCCCAACTGAATTTATGCTCATCATCTTTGAAGACGGCTTCTTCAATTTTCATGCTGACTGCACTACGCAATGTCGAGGTCACAAATGTGCTCGCAACACTACTAAAGCTCACGGTTGGTGCTTGCGCAGGTGCACTTGCTTTCACATCGGCAGTTTTACCACCGGTGTTGAGCTTGCCAATACCAGCCATTACGCCCGCACTTATTCCACCAGCAACAGCACTCTTGGCGACATTGCTCCAATTGAATTTCTCACCTTTGGATACGGCAATTAATTCCTTCGCGGTGGCAGTCAATGCTTGCTGTGCCATAGCATTGGTCACAGTATTGGTAAATGAGCCAGCAGCACCCAAACCGATGTTGCCCATGCCCGCCGTCAGTACACCCATTACGGCAGCTTCACCCACTGCACCCCAATCGAATTTGGCTTGGAGGCCAGTTGCCATAGCAGTGACTTGGCCAGCAACGTTTGCTGCAACTGCAACGATTGCAGCTTGCAACAGCGGTGACGCCATACCAGCAGTGATGATGGTGACAATGACTGCCACGATGATGGTAACAATCATCACCAGTGCTTGTTTCAAACCTGTGCCTTTCGGCGCAGGCGGATCTTGCAAGGTGGGTGATACGTTGCCCAGGGTTTCGCTTGGATCAAACGGCTTGAAGGTTGCACTGGTGTTGCTGATGTTACTGACCGATTGTGGAATCGTCAGAATCTGCCCCGCTGACAATTGCGTATCCGGTGTTAACGCATTCGCATCAGCAATGACATACCACAATTTGCTATCGCCAAACAGGGCGAGCGCAATTGATTTAAGGTCTTCACCCGTGCGACGAACAACATATGTTTCCGCCGATGAGCTGGCCTTGATCGCAGAATAGTTATTATCAAAGTCGGCGGAGGTGACTGCGTTCACCATGGCTTTTGCAGAAGCATCCCCCATCGCTTTGGATTGCTTTTGCAGATCTTTGTTTTCTTTATTTTTTTCTAGACCTGCTTGCGCCCCGATGAAAGCGTCCTTCGCTTGCGTTAAGGATTCTGCATAGTTGTGGCTACTACTAATGCCCTTACCAAAATCACCAATACCCATACCATTGAAGTAATAGTAATTGTGGAAGTTTTTAAAGGACCCCACTTTGTTTGCACCAATTTCCACGCGCTGTAAAATACGCCCAGCATGGTCATTGACGTAACTCATCTTGCGCTCGCCGTCGATATCGCGCAGCTCACGCAAATGGCCATTTACGTTGTAAATATATTGGCTGGTACCATCAAGATCATGATCGCCACTGTAGCTAAAATTCTTCACCGTTTTTTGTTTGTAGCTATCCCACAGCTCATATTCGTAAGTGGTTTTCGAATCAAGTGTTGTGCCTTCATATTCTTCGCGCACAGCCAAAGAACCATCGAAATTATAAATATTTTCCGTTTTCAGACTTACACCAGTCGCGGTATCGACAGTCCGCAATACCTGTCCGGCAGAACTATAAGTCGTCAACTCGTTGCGTGTGAGTTGTGAAGTCAGATAGGCATATTCTTTAAACGCCAGCGCATTACCTTCCACATCATTAGTACGAGACATCGCCAGAATATCGGTACTGGTATTAGGTTTGCGGATTTTGATGGAGGCCAGATGTCCGTGGGTATCATAACCATAGGTCTCCATAGTTCCATCAGGATTAATTGCCGTTAAGCGACGCCCGGAGTATGCCCCTGCACCTGAAGTAACATAAGTAACCTGAGTTCCGTGCTGACCACGACTAATAACGCCATCACGGCTCATAGTTCCCTTGGTAATGACAAAGCGATTTAGCTTGTCGTAGGTGTACCAGTAGGACTGCTTATTACCGATACCTATTACACGGCTGTTTTCATCCAGGGTTTTGTATTCTGACGTCATTGAACGAATATTGCCGTTCGCGTCAAAACTGTAACGAATGGTGTAGCGTTCGTCGTCAAGGAATTGCAGACGATTCGCTGCATCGTAGGTCGCCTTGGTGTCCTGACGATACAACCGCTGACCAAATTCATTGACACTGTAAACTTGTTCGCGGGTTTTATTGCCTCGAATATCGTACTCGAAATTCGTGTAGCTATTTACACCGCGATCATTGGTTTGCATCAGGCGACCATTGGCGTAGTAGCGATAGCTAATATCCTGACCGGTGCTGCTGGTTTGATCGCGCAGGCTGCCTACATAGTTGTAGGTGTAGTTGAAGGTGTGACCACCTTCATCGCGATGCACATAGTTGCGTCCAAAATAATCGGTATCATCTATAGAATATTTGCTACCGCCGGTGTAACTGCGCGTGGTCGTTAAGCGATATCCACCGATGACCCCGCCAATACTCGCAACCCACGAATAGGTGTAGGTCTTGCTATTATCGTGCTGCAGCAGGCCCCCAGCTATTTCATGGCTTGATATCAAACGCCCCAAGCCATCGAATGATTGGAAGCTTTCCACATCGGCTGTCGTAGTTGTGGAAGTCGACATTCGCTTCTTGGCATAAACGAGGTTGCCCGCTCCGTCATATGTACGAGTGAGCGTGCCATTTATTCCTGCGCCCGTTGCGGCAACGGTCTTTTTGGCGGTGTTGTAATCGTAGGTATAAGTCAGGTTTTGGGTGTAGCCGTAATTTTTCGAAATACGCTCATCACCCAGGGCATCCAGACTAACTTCACGCACACCGCCATCGGCATAAATAGTTTTAACGACTTTGCCCGCCGCCCAGACTTGTTTGGTGATATTGCCGTTCGCATCGCGCTCGGCAATGGTGTTGCCAAACTGGTCGTAGTAGTAAGTAATTTGCGGTTTCACTTCGCTAGCGACACCATTTTCGCCCACCGAAGTCACTTGTGGATTGACTTTGGTTAAAAGTAATCCGCGCTGATCATAAGTGAAGCGGGTAATTAGTTTGTCGCCATCGGCTGTTCCTGTAGTGAACCAGTCAGTCTGATAGGCAATTTTTCCAAACGCATCATAACCTTGCTCACGATTAATCGCGGTTGACGCCAATTGCCCGTTGCCAATTTGTGAGCGCAGTGAAGTAAGGTACACCGCCTCAGACATACTGTTAGTATGCGTTGCAGTGGTCGCAGAATAATTCAATTGACCTGTTGCCGCATTGATGACTTTGCCATTCAAGTCGTAGACTTTGTAGGTGTAATTCACCAAATTATTGCCGGCCATTTCACGCACGGCCGTGTAATCCACCAACCAAGTGGTGCCAGTATTATCATGCACTTTGCTGGCCTGCAGCGTTTGCTGTTTGCCGACAGAATCAGTGAACGTGAAATCAACTCGACGTGCATTGACAGATTGATTGGTTAACTCAATACGCGCGGGCAAATTGTAGTAGTGATGGTCATTGCTGGTTCGTTCTTCGCCTCGCCAACTGGGCTTCTTACCATTCCAATAAATATTCTCAAAGGTTTCATTCAGCACTTCCCATGAACCATCTTTCGATTGTGCGCTGATACGCAAATTGAGAGTCCAGAAGCGGCGCTTGCTTTGAATATCATCAGAACTGGGGCGATTCTCCACTCCAGAATCAAAGTCCTGAATATATTCCTTCGTCCAATTGGAATCGCTTAAATTAAAAATAATCTCTGGATTTTCAAGCGTTTGATCGTTCCAATTTACGCCCCACTCGACTTTGATATTGCGCCCCAAGGCGCGCAACGGCTCCATCCAAAACGTAAATGGATGCAACTTTAACCTTTTCAGGCGATCGCGACCTTTATCACCAGTGTGGCGCTCAGCCTTCATACGCACATTCACGTGGTACGTAAGCTCTGAGGATAATTTGACATTACCGCCGGTGAACAAGCTGGCGCCCTGACTGACCTGGCCATTTGCTGCAACGATCGCGTTATACAATTCTTCAAAGCGCGATTCTGTTTCACCAATCATACGATTGCTTGCATCGAAATGATTGATGTGAACAAACAGGTTTTCTTCGCGTGTTTGCGCACGATCCAAAATTTGCTCGCGCGTTAAATCACGCAGGTTCAGGCTAGTAGAATTTAACGTGAGAGTGGCATTACCAGCCGCGTCGTAGAAATAGAATTTATCGACACCGCCTTCATTGTTGGATTTGATCTGGTTGCCGTGCAGGTCATATACAAAATATTCCTGCCAGCCACCATTTTGCCCCTTGGCAATTACTTGACCATAGGCGTCGTAACGGGTTTGGTAAGTTGCCAGAGTGCCAGTAACTACGCCAACGCCATTGACACTTTCTACCTTACGATCTATTTCACGACCGAGATTATCGTAGGTATAGGTCGTTAATGTACCGCGCACTTGATCGCGCTGCGTATAAATCTGCCCATTTAAATTATAGGTATTGATAATATGCGAATCGTTACCATGACTTTCACTTACAACCCCTGCGGCGGTATAGCTGGTATCTTGTTGACGACCAACAGTTCCATTTTTATTTAAATCAGTTTCACGCGTTACATTGTTATCGTAGTTGTAATAATAATGGGTACGTAATTGCGTGGCCTGGCTTTGATAATCAGTAAAGGTTGCGCCCTTACTTTCAATCATTCGACCCAACTTATCAAAAATCTGCTCTGTTACTTGCGCCGTACCGATCAACGCGAGGGTTGTTTTATTGCGAGCGAAAGTTGTGATTTTGGTGTTATTACCGAGACGGTCATAAACTAAATCAGTCACCAACTGAGACGCACTTGCAGACGATGGAGTTGACCCTGCAGTCGAGCTTGATAAAGAAACATCCACATCATGCTGAATAGTTCGTGTCAAACGATTATTCGCATCATACTCATAAGTAAACGTACGGTTATTCTTGTTAACCACATAGCCAGGGCCAGTCAGCAACTGCTGCAAGTCTTCCAACAACAGGCTTGGGCTTTCTACATCGCCCAGCAAGCTGGTATCAATTAATTGCGCATACTGAATTTGCGACGTGCGATTACCAAAACTGTCGTAACCATAACGACTGACACTGCCAGTCGCACTGATTTCCAGTAACAACTTACCGGTCGCATCGTAATAGAAACGACTGACGTTACCGCGTGCATCGATAGTCGCAATCTTGTTGCCCAACTCATCGTAAACCTGTGAGTTAACGCTGCGGCCAATTTCAAAATTGCCCGCACTGGCAGGATTGCTGACAAACAGTAAATCCTCACGCGAGGCGCTGGATAACAATTTGTTATTGGCGTCGTAGCTATAGGTGGTTTCGCGATAATTATTGATATCGGCGGCCACCGGCACAACATTGGTGTTAACAATGTATTGCTCGATAAACGTTTTATCTGTGTGCGTCACTTGCGAGGCTACAGTGCCGTTGGCATTGTACGTGAACAGCTTCAATGAGCCATTGCTGAGTACGGACGCACTTACTTTACCCGTTGCATCCAGATAATTTCGCGCAATATCACCGTAGACTTTTTCGGAAATTAAATTGCCCGCTTTGTCATAGGCAAACATCTGCAAAGCACCATCACCTTTCACGGTGGCAATGCGTTGATTCGCCGTGTTGTAGTAGTGACGCTCAAGCAACTGATTGGTGGCGTTGTAGGTGGCAACAATTTGGCCATTGTTGTTGTACTGATGACGCTCCAGCTTTCCTTCCTTCACAGTCTCCAGAATCTGTCCATCCGCCCGGTAGCTAACTTTCTCCAGTGGACTTCCACCCAGCTCATTGCGCTGCGTCTGGTTACCAAATGCGTCATAACGGTATTCAGTGTACAACTGGGTATTGGTCACACTACCCGCAACAATTTTTTCCACCACCGGTGAGCGCTCACCCATCAGTTGATTGTTGGCGTTGTAGAGATAATCCCAACGAACGGTAGAGGCACCTTGCAATTCGCGGTACAGCAGGTTGCCCTGGTTATCGTAGGCGTATTGTGTGGTTTGGCTTAATGCATCCAGCTCAGTCACCAGTTCACCGCGAGCGTTGTAGGTTTTGCTGGTGACATGATCGGCCGCTGCCGTAGTCGCCATGGCCAGAACCTCGGCAATACTCATGTGGGTTTTCAGGCGTGAGGCATCAAGGGTCGCTGCATATTCACGTGAGCTGGTCATACGGCCAGCCGCATCGTAATTATTTTCTATCAGTTGCCCCAGTGGGCTGACTTGCAGACGCAATTGGTTGCGGCTGTCGTAATAGAAATAGCCCACATTCCCGGCAGCATCGGTGGTTTTGACTATGTTGCCAAACGCATCCAGCTCCGTTGTGGTGGTGTTGCCATTACCATCGGATTCGGCGTAACGATTACCTAACAAATCCACACGGCGTTCGGTGGTGTAGATCCACTGCAAATCCAGGCGGTCATCTTCACTGAGCGATTCCTGTAATACCGAGTAACCCAATTCGGTACGGGCTTGTTTCGCCCAGTCCGAGTTGCTGTAGGCCAGTTCGTAACCGCGACCGTCAGTGACTTCTATGCGGTTGCCGTAATTATCGTAGGCGTATTGCACAACCACTTTGTCAGCCGCTGCTGTACCTTTGGTTTCTTTCAGCAACTGATTACGATTGTCGTATTCATACACAGTCACTGTGCCGTTTTGCGTTTCCTGGCGAACATTGCCAAACGTATCGTAGGTGTAGGTGATTGAGCTGATCAGGCTTGGTTGCGCCACACTATTCACATAGGTGTACGTAGTGGTTGATTCACTGGTTTTGCGATTGTTTTTATCGTAAACCGTGACCACTTCGGTGTAATCACCCACCAAAGCATCAGTCAACGCCAGGTTCGCATGGTAGGTGCGCGCACGCGTGAGATTGCCAAAGGCATCGTACTGATAGGTTTTCACCTGACCGACATCGGCACCTACAGCAGCATACGCCTGACCCAGGAACTGGGTCGCGGTAGTAGTTAGCGTGCGCGGTGTGAACTCTTTTTCTACACGTCCATTTTCATCGTAGTCGTAATAGCTGGTGTAATTATTTTTATTGATGGCCTGGCGACGGTTGCCCAGGCTGTCATACACAAACTCTTCCACCTTGCCCATTTCATCAATGGCATATTTCTGACGACCAGCAGCGTCGTACTCGACCTGTACCTTGCCGTTGTATTGGCCTGCGCTCAGGGTTTGCGCCGTCAGTTGTGCGGCGATGCCTGCCACGGTCAAGGTGCCACTGATCGATACCGGTTGTGCATAAACCGTTTTCGATTTTTGCTGCCCCAAGGCATCGTAGGTGTAGCCAGTTACATAGCCGGCGGTATCCAGCGAGTACACAACACGCCCCAGGCTGTCGTATACCTGACGGTTGTGTTGCGCAGCGAAGCGGTTATTGCCCGCTGTACCCGCATCATTGAGCGATACCTGGAAGGTGTTATCCGCACCCAGAACCAGATTACCCTCAATCACTCTGACGGTATTTTCTGAGTCAATATCTGTGAACACAATTTCAAGATCGTAATTGCCCGCCGCAAAATTCTGTGCACTCACAACCAAACCGCTGGCATTAATTACTGCAGGAATTTCGGTGTAACTGTTACTTCCCGACAACGCATAACGCAGCTTCGCTGTGGCATTGGGTACTGCGTTCACATCCGGAATTGTGAAGCTGGTGGTTTCAACAGATTGGGTGCCCAAACGATAGCTAATGGTTTCTACGCTGGTCACACCACTCTTACTGACTTTCGTGATGTCGATCTGGTAGTAACCATTCGCCAAACCGCTGCCAATTTTCAGGTTGATATCGCCAGTGAAGGTGCCATTAGTGATACTCACAGGGTCTATGTAGGTTAAAACATTAGAACCATTCACAATGGGTTTCGATGCCTGCCCCAAATCACGCACAACTACTTGAACGTGGCTCAAGCTCGCCGCTTCAGCGGCATTCAAATAACCACGCAAACTGACACCGCTAGTACTAGAAGAGAGCGCAAGCTTCTTCCAATTTATATTTTGAGTAACATTTGATGCAGGAGAACCCGCAAAATTCCCAGTAGCGGATCTAATCAGCTCACCGCCAGCACCTTTGATCTCTATTGAAAATTGATAGTCGCCAGCAGCAAGCGCGCTACCAAAATCAGCAACGACCTCATTGTTTTTGTAGTTAGCAGGCAACGTAATCCAAGTGGAACTACTAGTTAATTTATACTTAAAGATAATTTGATCAGTTGCTTTCAGGTCGTAATCCGGTTTGGGAATTACTAATTGCTGTTGCTTGCGCGACGCGTCATTAACCTCAAAATAGAAGGGAGTTTTGGTAATCGGCGTGACGGATCCTGATTGGTAGTAGTCCAACTCAACGTAATACTTACCTGCAGCTCCTCCAGCCAAACTTGTAAGCTGATTACCCATACTAAGGTTTATGCTTCCGGTATAGGCGCTACCATTCTGGGTTGCCCAGTTGTAGGCCTCGAAAGGTCTGGTTTCTGCCTGACTAATTAATTGGCTACGATCGATCTGCCCAGAACTGTTTACACCGTAAACGCGCGCAACTACTTTATCAATCGCCCAAATATCATAAGGATTAATCACTCCATCCAACGAGCTGCCAGCACTGACTTCTTGTACAGAGTAATTCAGAGATTCGGCGACCGAAACAGCGCCACCGTCAATAGTGGCCGTAAAATTACCTTGAAGGCTTCGTAACACTTTACCCTTACCATCGGCGTACACCACCGTGAACTCGTAAGTGTTACCGGCAATAATGTCCTCCAGGCTCACGGAATCCAAAGAGCCTTCTTTATTAACCGATGCAGTCAACCAATCAGTATCACCCACTTTGCGATAACTGATTTCTTGTTTGCTCACGCCAGATAACGGAATAGATGACCAGGAAAGCTGACGCGTTAAGCCAATATTGCTTGAAGCGGCTTCAAAGTTTTCAGGCAACGCAATCCAATATGGATTCACCGAAACGGTACCCGCTCCAGTGGTATTAAATACGCCGGAAACGCTCCTAATCGCCTGCTGTTTGGAGTCAAGAATGGAAATTTCGAAAGAGTATCCCGTACTTGCCAATAGCCCGGTGAGCGCCGGTGTGATGACGCCGCTACCATTGGCAGTTATATCCAGCGTATTGATCTCGTCTGGATTTGAGGTAGGCCAATAACTAAACTCTAATTCCCTGCCTTGGTATGGCAAGCTCGATAAATCTAACGACAAGTTCGCATTGCGTAAGGTTCCAGCTGTGGTTACCGCAATTGATTGGTTGTAAATCGGTTGTGCAACTCTTCCCACAGGTAAACGCGAGCCTGCAAACACGCCAGTGGCGCCAGTGGCTGCCGTAACGCCCGCAGTAATAATGCCGGTATCCAAATTCCCTGCAGCGGCGTCATAGCGTAACTCCACACTAATCAGGTGATGGCCTTCCGGTATCTGACTACCCTCAAAGACATTGACACGACCATCCCAATTACTCAGCGGAACCCAAACCCGACCGGTAGGTGCAGAGGCTAATTGAGTACCGTCGAAACTAAAGCCACTAACACTTCCGCCAACGGTATAGAACGAAGAATCAGCGTAGAGTGGCTGTGTGATGGCAGTAGTAACACTGCGCAATGCCTGACCATTTTTGATGAATTTAACGGCAGTGCCGTCATAGGTGACACTGAATTGGTCTCCGGCAACATAGGTCCCTAACGTTTGGACTAAGGAGCTATTTTGATAGGCCTCCAAAGTGCCGTCAGCTTTCAAATACAAAGCCCAATCCAGCGATGTGTAACTGTCGTTACTGGTTGGGTCGGTATTCAAACCAATCATTATCGCCTTGTTAGCTTGGTCTGCAACAAAGCTGACACTTGCTCCATTGGTATAACCAACACCACTACGGATACTACTATTCCATGTATCAGTACCTGTAGTTTTACTAACAACACCGTTAGTTAAAGTCACACCTTGTGCACTGAACCGAGGTGGATGGACATCCACGGCGTGTCCCAACAAGGTAGTTACCTTCGTTTCTACGGGCACAGCTTCCGGGTTATCCATCTCACTAGCAGGATAAGTCAGAATAGTGGCAACGGCCGAGGTTGGCATTCCCAGAGCAGCAAGATCCATATACTTACTGATATCGACCGAGAAACCACTGCTACTGTTTGTCTGGATAGCCGCAGGCATGTTGGCATAGGCACCTGCTCCAGCATACATCACTGTCGGGTAGGAGGAATTCAAGCCGATGGTGCCTGGCTTGGCAGTGAACTGTTCTGCCAAGGTAATATTTGCAGAGCCGGTAGATACGACCTGAGTGCTCGACAGTACACTGTTCACGAAACTGTAGGGTTGCAAAGATCCTATTACGCTATTTACTGTGCGGTTAGTGACTGTGACAGTCTTGCTAGTAACAGAGGTTCGTGTGTTGTTCCGAACAAACGACTGATACTCATAGGCTTGGGGAATGGCCATCCCGCTAGTAGTTCGGGTTGCTGTTCCCAGCTTACTAATCGATAAACCGGCAACAGCTGCGCGTACCTGCTGCACGCTCATACCCGCATGTGCCTGAATCGGAGAACCATATTTAATCGAGTCAATGACATTATTCACGGCGTCATAAACTGACTCAGTCACATTACCTTTCGGATCAATCACAAACACTTCGCGATTGAGCGAGTCGTACACAAAATACGACGCTTTTTGCTTGTTAACCGTGGTACCTGCATCGGCCAACGCATTCGTTAACGCAACTTTGAATTGATCGGTGTTTACCGTGTTTATTGCTACACCCAAATCAGCAAGCTGCACATCGCCGTACTGGATGCTGGATACCAGCAACCCACGCTCATTGAAAATGTTTTCACTGATATAACCGGCTGAATCAATGCTGAAGATCGCGCGGTTTACGTTGTCATAGAGGGTTCGGATGATCTGATCATTGGCGGTGGAAATGGTTGCCGATAAAGTAGCGATCGCAGCTTTTAAGGTAACGGCGGTATAGCTGGATGGTGCCGCAAATAATGCAGCCGTCATAGCCGCGTAGCGTCGCTCGCTCACTGTATTGCCATTCTGATCGTAGCTCAGCTCGGTGAGGTAACCCTCTGCATCAAACTGATACGCCAAACGGTCATCACGATCATAAATATTGCGGATACTCTGGTCTTTGACCGAGGTAGCAAGGCTCAGAGACGCACCCGTCAAATCCAGCGGCAACGCCCCCAATGCCAAAGGTGTTGCGTAGGTTGTGGTTTCAATCACTCGACCTTTGGCATCATAGGTGTATTTCTTGACTACGCCATCCGCTGCGATTTCATGGGTAAGCTGTTGTTCTTTGTTGTAGATGGCGCGCTGCACATTGCCCGTTGCAATACCACCGGTAATTACTGCTACCTGATCACCACGGCTGTTGTAAACAAACTCTGTGACCAACCCCAAGCCCGCCGGGTCAACCGTCTCCTTCACCTTGCGGCCTAATACGTCGTACTCAAAGCGCGTGACTCGCAGCGCCGTCGTACCCACCGCTTCGCGTTGCTCTACCACTTGACCCTGTGCGTTGTAGACGTACTCGGTGATCACATTCAACCCACCTGGGTTGGTGCCAGTGATCGGATCGCGAGTGACTTTCACCGCCAGACCTACCGCGTTGTATTCCGTGACTGTCGCGATGCCATCGGCACCAGTCTCTTTGGTGACATGACCTGCGCCGTCGTATTCCCGTACCGTCTGCGCCGCAAGACCACCAACGTCTTTCAATTCACTCAGCAGATTACCTGCCTTGTCGTAACCGAAGCTGCTTTGTACGCCGTTGCGCACTTCGCCCGAACGCTGACCAAACGCGTCATACGTCTGGCTGATAACCTCGCCTTCCGCGTTCGTTTGCAATACCACCGCTCCACGCTTGTCGTACTGGTTCTGCGTGACATTGCCATTGGCATCCGTGGTCGATTTCGCTTCGCCAAACGCGTTGTTCACTTGCGTGCGCGTGATCGCTAATCCACCCGGATCCGATACTGTCGCTACCAGGTTGCCGCTGTCATCGTATTGCTGCTGGTACACCGATACCGTAGACGGATTGCTAGTGAGTACGCTAATCAACTGTTGACGACTGGTCGCATTCGACAGCAATACCGCATCGCGGTAGTGACGGGTCTCTTCAACTTGACCCTGGCTGTTGTAAATCGATTGGGTGACATAGCCATTGCCATCGATCTCATAGACCGCACGACCCGCTTCATCACTGAAACTGCGACGGGTGACATTCTGGCTGTTAGCCGATGCATTAAGGCCCGACAGGGTGGCTGCAATACCACTGGCACTCAGGTCACCGGTTAACGGGATAGCCTGTGCGTACACTGTCGTGTCGATTACATGACCACGACGCGAGGTTTCCGTCACGGTACCTTTCGCATCCACACGGTATTGCTCTTCACCCGCGGCATCGTAGGCAAGGTAGGTGGTACGGTCATCTGCATGCGGGCTGACCAACGCCTCTACCGTGGATTTGCTGACCGTACTACTCCAGCCCGACTTGCTGATCGCGGTCGCGTACTGGATAACACGGGTTGGATTGTTCAGGGCGTCATACACCGTTTGGGTGACGTAGCCACTCGCATCAATACGGTACAACTCACGACCCAATAGGTCGTTAACCAGATGTGTGACCTTGCCGCGCTTGTCGGTGTGAGAGGTGGTGTTCCCATGAGCATCAACGGTGTAGGTGTCTGCAGCTCCATTGCCATCTTCTATCCGGGTCTGGCGACCCAATGTGTCATATTCAACACGCTGACGGATGTCGTCACTGCCAAACGAACCCAAAGCACCTTGAATAGCTGAAGAGGTGACTGTGGTACCTGTAATAGTTAGAGCTTCGCTGTAAAACTCTGTTTTGATTATGCGATTCGCAGCATCGTAATAGTTCTTGGTGGCATAACCATTACCATCAATCATAAATTGCTGACGATTCAGACGATCATAGCTGTAGCGCTCCGTGCGATCATCCGCATGGACTACCAACTGTGCTGCCACTGCCGCCTCACTGGTTGCGGTGCTGTAGTTGATTGCCTGAGCATGACGTACAACCGCAATAAGATTGCTTCTATTGCTGTACTTATTGGCAGTCACGTAGCCACGACCATCAATACGGTAAATCTCACGGTTCACGCCGTCATAGATGATCCGCGTACGCAGGCTGGTCACGTCAGTGTTGCCTGCAGCAGCCACCTGGGCGGCAACCTCAGCCTCGGTCCAAGTAGAAAAAGAGATAGGAGTGATCTCAGTCACACCTGTAAAGTCCAGCCCTCTGACACTGCCTCCTACATCATGGAATGCCGAATCAGCATAGAGCGGTTGTTCAATAGTGGTGGTAACACTGCGCAATAGCTGGCCATTCTTACTATATTTAACCGCAGATCCATCAAATGTCACGCTGAAGCGATCACCTGTTGTATAGGTACCAACTCTCTGCGCAAGTGCCCCGCCTTCATAAATCTCCAGTATGCCGTCGTTTCTTAAGTAAAAAGCCCAATCAAGAGAGTTCCAACTATCGTTACTGGCTGGGTCGGTATTTAATCCCACCATCAGGTATTTATTGTTTTGATCAGCGCTAAAACTAACATTAGCACCATTGGTATATGCAACACGGCTGTGGACACTACCCGACCAAGCAGCAGTGCCACTTGTTTTACTGGCAACGCCGTTATTGAAAACTACATCAGCAGTTTCTGTCCAACGCACCGGTGACACTGGAGGGGTAATCGCGTAGTCGTAGCTTAATTGTTCAATTACATTGCCGTTCTTGTCGTAACGGTTTTCCGTGACTTCGTTGCGGCCATTGATGCTGTACACCACGCGGCCATCACGATCAAAGACTTCGCGGGTGATACGAT
Organism: Cellvibrio sp. KY-GH-1; assembly: GCF_008806975.1. Lineage (NCBI taxonomy): Bacteria > Pseudomonadati > Pseudomonadota > Gammaproteobacteria > Cellvibrionales > Cellvibrionaceae > Cellvibrio > Cellvibrio sp. KY-GH-1. The sequence goes on along the minus strand of NZ_CP031728.1, from coordinate 5,381,989 downwards.
CATTACTTGCGGATCCGGATACCGCGGCCAATACCACCGCCGGGTCGCGGCTGTTCAGGGCCGCATGGTTCAGCGCTAGCGCCGTGTTGTAGGTCGTTCTCGACACCACCTGATCCATAGCGTCGTACTGCAGCGCTTCTACCGCACCCACCGCATTCACAATGACTCGCGCACGGTTTTCTGCATCGTAGTAAGTGCGCGTTACGCCGCCATTCGGCGCGGTTTGTTTGATCAGGTTGTTGTTGTGGTCGTACTCGTAGGTGGTGACTAACCCCAAGCCCGCCGGATCCACCGTCTCCTTCACCTTGCGGCCTAATACGTCGTACTCAAAGCGCGTGACTCGCAGCGCCGCCGTACCCACCGCTTCGCGCTGTTCGGTGATTTTGCCAACACCGTCATAGGTGTATTCAGTGATCAGATTTTTCCCGCTCGGATCCAGAACCACACGGACGACACGACCATTACGGTCATAAAAAGTCCGGGTCACCAGACCTGTAGGATCGGTAGACTCAATCACCTGACCACGCGTGTTATAACGGCTGGTACTAATCAGGTTGGTGCTGGCCGGGTCGCGCGCAATTTGCAGTACCCGTCCCGCTTTGTCATAGGTGCTCTGGACCACGACTCCGTTGCGGGTTTCGGTGGTGACACGGTTGGCCGCATCGTAAACCAGAGTGACAATTTCACCCTCCGCATTGGTTTCCTTCACCAGGTTGCCATTGTCATCGTATTCGTAAGTGGTTGAATGGCCTTCGCCATCAATCAGTTCAATGACATCACCCTGACCGTTGAAGTAAGTACGGGTCTGGATACCTTCGGCTGTCGTGACAGTTAAACGGCGTGCCGTTTTATCGGTGGCATAGGTGGTGATATTGCCCAGTGCGTCCTTACTGGAAATGGTTTCACCGAAGGCATCAACGGTGGTGAAACTGGTAATGCCCAGTTTATTGGTAACAGAGATTTGCTGGTTGCGCTGGTCATAGGCGTAACGAACAACGCCTTCCGGATGACCAGCAATAGCTTTGGTGGCGGCAACCAGGTTTTTGATGTCATCGGCCGATAACACATCCGCATACAAACCGACATCACTGATCAGACCTTTATATATATAACTGCCAGCAGTACTACCAATACCCGTTGTATATAAGCTAGCCGCTCGGTTAATGGTGAATGTGGAAACCTTCTCACCGTCAACATACAAAGATGCACCTTGCGCCACATCTTTATCGAACGTCAGGGCAATGTGATGCCAGTTGTTGTCGTTAAGTTTGATAGCCGGTGACGGTGAGGCACTTTGGCCAGATGCAATATTGTTAACAACAATATTGTTATTTATCAGGCTGATGCGATAACTGTAGTAATCACCAAACAATAAACGCTCACCCGTACCTGCATCTGCTGTCTTCATCCATAAAGACACAGTGCCATGGTCGGCATTTAATTTGGAGTCAGTACCCAATGAGATAGTACGACCACTGCTGGTACCATCAAACGAGAATGACTGCAGCAACGGGTTACCCGTTGGATGCTCATTCGCCACAGTAACACCAGAAGAACTTGAGCCGTTTAACGTTCCACTGGCGCCATCTTTGATGGTATTGCCATTAATGTTATTCGCAGACCAGAACGAGGTAGCCACCGGTAATTCAAACGAGGCCTTCACCCGCCAGTTGGTTTCCTCCACCAGGTTCCCGAACGCATCGTAGGTTTTTTGTACCGAGAGATTATTTCCCTCCGGATCGCGCGTAGTTAAAGTATTCAGACCGCGACGGTCATACGCAAATTCGGTGCTTTGTACTTGCGACGCACTGACCGACTCATCCTGACGAACTACCTCGCCAAACGCATTGCGCACATAACCGGTGGCATTGCCTTCAGCATCTACCTTGCCAATCACCTCGCCCATCTTGTTATAGGCGGTGCTTTGGATACTATCCGCCGCGTTAGCAACCAATTGCGAGGTCAGGGCCGTGGTCAGCTCTCCTTGATGGTTGCCAATGGCCGGGCTAATGCGGGTCGCCACACTACGCTCTGCAATCACCTCAGAGAATGCATTGTATTGCTGTGTAGCAACATCACCTTCAGCATTGATGGTGTGCGTCAGGTTGCCCCGTTGATCATACACATAGCGAGTCACTTCACCCGCTTCATTTTCTTCACTGATCACCTGCCCCAAGGCATCATAGGTGATTGTGCTGCGCACGCCCGCTTGCGCAATGGCATTGCCACTGCGCTCGCCAGACTTACGTCCCGCACGGTCATAGATAAATTGAGTTTCCCGCTCATCCGCCTCACCTACCGCCGAGCGAACACGCACTCGCTCACCAAAGGCGTTATAGTGGTTTTGCGTGACCGCATTATCCGCCGCCTCAACCCCAATTAACTGATTGGCCGCATCGTAGATGTAGTTAGTGTCACGATCCAGGGCGTTGCTAATCGCACCGGATAATGGCAACGCCGCAATTTGTGCCGCGGTATGGGCTGTTGCATAGGCAATCTCTTTCACGCGATTACCCACAGCGTCATAGCGGGTTTCACGCACATAACCTGCGCCATCCACCTGAAAGATCTGACGATCCAGGGTATCGTATACCGAGGTAATCACCTGATCCGCCGCCATTGCCGCGGGACGCAAGGCAACATAGGCCTGGATGGCATTTTTCAATTCCAGTGCACTGGTTTTTTCCGAGAGCGCAAAGCCGAATGCCGCCAGGGTAGCGAGGCTAACCTCGGCATAACGGCGTGTTTCAATTTCATTGCCTTGCGGATCAAATGTGTGCGCGGTGATATAGCCTTCCGCATCAATGCTGTAGGCCTTTTGGCCAAACTGGTCAAGAACAATACGCTCCGTGCGATCAGCGCCGGTGACCGGTTTGAGCGCACTCTTCGCGTGCCGCTGGATATCTGCTGTCGATAGCACCTGGTCATACACCGCAACATCGCGCACCATCCCGGTCAGGCCAAAGTGGCCGTTTGGCTTTTGGCCAACCAGATGATAATCCGTTGCGGTATTTAAATTGACATACCAATGTTCAAGTGCCTGCCCATTGATATACACCACCAGGTCGCGACTGTTGTAAGTCACCGCGATATGCAGTGGCTTGCCAATGTAGGCAATATCCAGACGGTGCATGAACGACTCGCCGCCTGCATCAAAGCGCAAGCCATCGTCATCAAACGCAATAACCAGCGATTCTCCATCGTTGTCATTGCCTGCAAAGTAAATCACTTGTTCACGAGTAGCACGTTCATCCTTCTGCACAACCAGTTCAATAGTACGAGGGTTATTACCCGCTATCGCGGCACTGGAGGGCAATGACGCTGAGCCGTAACGCGCCAGGTTAATGCCTTTACCGGTACCTTCGATCGCGCTATTGGAAGCGCTTACTGCATTGTTATAGGTGCCGTGATAACCATGCGTACCCAGATCTTTTACCTGGGTACCACTGGTTTCATCCAGACTCCAGAAGCCCAGGGGCTGGTCAGCGAGAACAATCTCGTGATGGCGCAAGTGAACTTGTAGTTCCACAAAGCGTTTAACTTGCTCAAAACCGGCCGCACTGAGCGCATCCAGTTCATCCACATCAATACGGTCAAAACGAGTCTCACCAATCGCTTCATTAAAATCGTTATAGAGATATTCCGTGATGTACCCTTCGGCATCCGCACTGAAGACCAGCTTGCCCGTCAGGTCATAGTAATAGCGGTTCACGCGGTCATCCGCTGTACCGGCAACCCCCAGGTCAGTCTCACTAATCAGCTTGCCCTTCGCATCGTAGTGTTTTGCTCGGGTATTCACAGTGTCAGAGGTTGCTACCAACAGGCCGCTCTTGTCATATTGGTTGGTTTGAACCTGGGTATTGAATTGCGCACCGGCCGTGTACCCTGCTGCCTGCAACAGACCATTCACGCTGGTAATCGTCAGGCTATCGAGCGCCTGTCCCGCCAGATTAATGTAACGGTTATAGGACAATGAGCTGGTCACCTGACCGGCCGCATCATAACGCCACTCTTTCACCGCACCCGTAGCGTCAACCTCAAAGCGCAACTGACCGGCATTGTCATAGAGCTTGACGGTAATACGGTCATCACTCGTCACAATCAACTGAGACTCAACACTCAGGCGATCCGCCGTAACCGTTGCTGGATTAATAGCGTTTGCATAGTGCGTTGTTTGTACAACACGGCCGTCAGCATCAAACACCTGCTCACTCACACGACCCAGGGCATCAACCACAAAAATCACATTGCCACGGTTGTCATAAACCTGTTTGGTGGTATGCAGGTTGGCATCGACACGCGCAATCACTTCACCAAACGCATTAATCACCTGTGCTTCGGTTTGCGCCTTGCCATCCGGGTCGCGCACAGTACTGACCAAATCACCGCGCTGGTTGTAATTGAAATGGGTCAGGCGGAAGACCGGATTACCCACCAGGGCCGCACGCAGCGACTCCAGAGTAGTCAGCTGTTTGATATCCACCAGATTGGCGTAAATGAACTCGTCCGCTACCTGACCGGCAGCGGTATAACGGGTTTCATGTACGCGTCCCTGCTCATCAACCCTGAAGCTAGGACGCCCCAGTTGATCATGATAGGTTCTGCTGATCCGGGCCCCTTGCCAGTTAGATTCGTACCAGGTTTTACTGCCGTAACCCAGCACTTCCAGCGCCGTACGGATACCGCCCTGACTCATATCTCCGGTGAGTGGGATGCGTTGCTCGTAACGAATGACATCCACCACATCCTGGCCATACATATCGCCGGAGGTAGTACCGTTTTTCATCATGATGCCGGTGCGGCGCGTTTCGGTAACCGCACCCAGTGCGTCCACACTAAACACCAGTCGGCCCTGGTTGTCGTACGCAAAACGCTCGACGCTGTCATTACCGGAGGGGCTTAAACGCGACAGCAAGGTCGCTTCATCAACGGCGCCACCCCAGCCAGTGGTATCCACGGCCTGTGCATATTTAACCGCTAACACAACATTGCCTTGCGCATCATACAGATGCTCGGTCACTCGCCCTTCAGCATCAATCTCGTAACGCAAACGCCCCAGTGCATCCACAATACGACGGGTCACATGGCCATTTTTATTGGTCTGCGCCAGCACATTGCCATTGGCATCCAGGGTGTAGCTGTCCTGATAGCCCAAACCGTCTTTCGCCCCCACCACACGACCGGCAGTGTCATAGACGGTTTCGCTCACCCGGTTAGCCGCACTGGCCAAACTGGTTAACGCATCATTCAATACCACTTCACTGACCGCTGCCGCGAGACTCACAGGCTGTGCATGGGCAATGGTGTGAGTGAGCAACCCTGCTGCATCATAACGATGCTCGGTAACAAACCCTTCGCCATCCACCACAAAACGCACACGGTTAGCGGCGTCATAGACATAACGGATGGCGCGATCTGTCGCGGTGTGACTCAACGCGGTTTCCAATGCCGCCCGCGTGGTGATCGCGTTGTACGACAGGAACTCCTGATGGGATTTCTTCAGCAGCAAGTTACCGCTGGTGTCGTAGGCCTGTTCCGTCACAGCACCGAGACTGTCCATGCTGTAGATTGCACGGTTGGCCGAATCGTAGAAGGTTTTGGTTCGAACAGCGGTTGCATCGGTATTGCTTGCCGCCACCAATGCATCACGCACGCGCTGTAAGGTCCAATCCTGTGGCTTGGTAACACTGGAGGGAATGACAATCGCGTGGGTATACGCCAGGGATTCAATCGCATTGCCGTTATTGTCGTAACGCACCTCGGCAACACGGTTGGCGCTATCAATGGAATAGACCGCACGACCATCCGCATCAAACACTACATGACTGACGCGGTCCTGGTCAGCATCGGCCACCAAACGCCCGCGAACTTGCTCAACATTTAACGTGCTATTGTCGTTGGCAAAACTCACGGGGCGGTTGTATTCACGAGTACCTACACGCTGCCCCACCGCGTTATAGAATGACTCGGTGACGTAGCCTTCGGCATTCACCGCAAAGATTTCACGGCCAAGATCATCATACGCAAAATAGCTACGCAGCCCTTTGGCATCGACAACCGCACTCACCTTGCCATCAAGGGTGTATTCGTAAGTCTTGGTAATTGCCAATCCTGCCGGATCAACCACCTCACGGGTGCGACGCTGCAACGCATCAAAGTGATAATGGGTGACTGAACGCGCCGCGCTGCTCGCGTAACCGGTTGCCACCGCAACCGCACTGCCCGCGCCGTTATAACGATACTCTGTGACCAAGCCAATACCCGTAGGATCCACGGTGGTTTTAATCACATTGCCAACACGGTCGTAATCCGTTTGCGTGATTCGCCCCGAGGGGTCGGTTACGCGAACACGATTGCCAAAACTGTTGTAGGCATACACGGTTTCCCACGCATGACCATCCGCATCCTGCACACTGGTGAAGGTCCTGTTGGCAGCATCGTAGGTAAAGTGAGTCCGTATACCACGCGCATCAGTGACATCCAGCAACAAACCGACTTGATCGTAAACTCGTGTTTCCAGCAGCACCTCACCAGAGGCGTCTACACGTTTGGTTTGATATAAATTACCGTCAGTGTCATAGCTGTATTGCAAGGACACGCCATTGCCATCCGTCACCTCAATTTGCTGGCCGTGACGGTTGTGGGTAATACGGGACTCGATACCAGTAGGTGTACGCGTAATCACACGGCGACTTGCCGCGTCATAGGCATACAGCGTTTCATTTCCGGCGGCGTCAATTTGTTTGAGTGTGCGACCAAACGCATCAAATTCGGTGCGGCTTTGGCCACCCAATGCATCGGTTACCACAACAATACGACCAGCATCATCGTAACGGGTCGTGGTGGTTTTACCACTGGCGTTGGTTTCACTTACCACGCGCCCGAAGGCGTCATACACCTTCTTGCTACCCAGACTCAGGCCTTCTGTATCCAGCAAGGTACGGGTACGCAAACCACGGGTATCGTATTCATACAAGGTAGTAGTGACTTTATTCGCCAGCAACTGCGGGTTTTTCGCAACCGTTTCCAGAGTGCGGGTTTCACTAATCAGATCACCAAAACCGCTGTACTGGTAGCGAGTCTGGTAGCCCTCGGCATCCACCTTCTGTAACGTTCGGCCAGTGCGGTCATAATCCACTGTTTCAACACGATCCTGCTGGGCATCTGCAATCGCGGCAACACGGCTGCTGACCAGCGCAAGGCCAACACCGCCGGTTAAACCGGCGGTGGAAATAGTGCCAGCATACTGTGTAGTTGAAACCACCTCACCAAAGGTATTGCGCCCGGTAGCAACTACCTCACCCAGATGATTCACCCGGTACACTTCACGACCGGCATAATCGTAGAAATACAGGGTGGTATGACCATTGGCATCGCGCGCACTGGTCAAATGGTTATTGGCATCGTAGCTATATTGCGTACCGTAATCGCGATACAACGCATCCACTTGCGCCGCCGTCAAACCGGCGTGCAGCAATGCACTGCCCTCGGCATTCAAACTGCCTACCAAACGGCCAAAGGCATCGTAACGCTGATGCTGAATACGTACATCCGTAAAATCAGCGGCCCCTTCACCGGAGGTTTTCTTCAACAACTGGCCCAGTTTGTTGTAGAAATAACGCGTAATACTGCCTTCCGCATTGATCTCGGAATCCACCTGACCACGCGCGTTATATACCACCACCGACGTCTGGTCTTTGGTGTTGGTTGCACGGGCACGCACGCTGTCGAGCGTATCGCCAGCGGTAATACCGGTCACCAGATTACCGTAGGCCACCGTCGTGACCCGGCTACCATTTTCACTATAAATCGTTTCAGTCAGGAAACCCTGCGCACTTAACTGGCCAACTTCACGCCCCTGCGCATCATAGAAATAACGGGTGGATTGATCCTGCGCACTGGTGGGAACCACCAGGGAATCCGCATTTACCGCACGGTTAACGCCGGTAAAGGCATCGTAATGACGCTTGATCTGGTCAGAGCTCAGCGCCTCACCATAGATCGCAATATTATCCAGCAAGCCCTTGTAGTTCTGCGCACTGGCACCCGGCAAACCACCGGCATAGATACGGTCTGAATTTGACCAGGACATCAACCCCGCCACACCGGAGAACACCAACTTGCCATCCACATACAATTTGCCAATCGAATCCGAATAAATCGAACCATTGGTAAACGTATTGGACAACACCACCTGGTGCCACTGGTCATCCGCCAGGCTAATACCGGTATTCACCCAACCGCCGGAATAGGTTTTGTATTCCAGAACATTATTTTGCAAACGCAAACCGTAATCGGTATGGCCCAACAGATGACGTGCCCCGGTTCCCGGCGCACTGGTCTTCATCCACAACTCAACTGAACCGGTCGCGTAATTGTGGTAATTAGTAACCCCCAGTGTTGAACTCACACCCAGGTCCGCATAAGTGCCCGAGGTGCCGGCAAAGTTCATCGACTTGCCGCTGCCATACGCACCTGATTGACCGGCGGTAACGCTACCAAAGACTGTGCCGTTAAGGCCGCTACCGCTGGTGTCGGCCAACGTAGTTGTGGTGGCATCATCAAATTGCCACAGCGCCTTCGGATTATCGGATTTCAGCACCTGCAACGGGTTGTTCATGGTCAGGCGCGCCAGATTCGGCACCGATTCTGCATAGGCAGTACCGCTGAGGCGATTACCCAGCGCATCGTACTGGTTGTCCGTCACATAATTGGCTGAATCAATCGTGCGCACCAGGTTGCCGTCCGCATCGTACACATAGCGTGTAGTGCGCGACTGCTCTACATCTGCCAATTTAATAAATTGCGTGGTTTGGTGCTCAACACCAGTGGTGCTCACATGGAATTCACCCGCCCCTTTGTACAAGGGCTCACCCGTGTCCGCGCGGTATTCGATACTGTAGGTGTGGGTGCCCAACGTCAGGTGATTGAACTCAGCATAGAAATAATCCCCTTCCTTCAACACTTTGACGAAGGGTGAATTATTAACACTGATATAAGCCGACAAGGTGTTCTGGCCAGGAATGCTGCCAAAGCTCACTCGCGTTTGTTGATAAGTCACTTCTTCTTGTGCCACCAGCGCAAACACATCCGCCAGTTTCCACACAGTGCCATCCACAAAACGGATTTCGTTGATACGTGCGTTAGTGTTGCCATCACTGACAAAATAATCGGCAATCGTTAACCGGTCTTCGGTGTTCAAGACACTCAGGAACAGATCCGTCGCATTGCGGGTCAAGCGAATATCCGACGGCAAAAAGTCGGCCGAGAATTGCACTACATCTAACTGGGCTGTGACTACGTCGGTATTGTAGTAATTAGCGTTGTAAATAACATCGCGCCCAAAACCACGCTCGAAGCGGTAGGTATCGTTGCCACCTCCGCCATAGAGCGAATCATTACCAGCACCACCCAACAGGGTGTCGTTACCTTTTTCGGTTGAACTGCTATCGCCATACAGACGGTCATTGCCAGCACCGCCTTGCAGGATATCGTGGCCTGCTCCTCCCCAAAGGTCATCGCTACCTAAACCACCATCCAGCCAATCCTCGCCCGCATCTCCTTGCAGGGAATCATTACCCGCACCACCAACGAGCGAATCATGACCCGCACCGCCATACAATGCATCATGGCCCAAATCACCAAACAATGTGTCATTGCCGCCCGCTCCAGAAATCCAGTCATTCCCATTGCCAGCACTAATGACATTACCATCGGAGTAGGTGTAAATATTGTTGGTTTTTTCTGACGTAGCAATTACCAGTGCACGAATATCGTCCACCGTCCAGATAACACCACCTTCCGCGAAGCGAACCTCTTCGATCGCGTAAGACGAAGCGCCTTCAAGATCAAAATAATTATTAATTAAAATACGATTTTGCGAAGGGACGTGCGTTAAATACAGATCATTACTGCTGCGCGTAACTTCAATGTCCAAGGCGAGAATACCTGTGCCGAATTGGACAATGTTAAGTTGATTGACGTATTCCGCAGAGCCAAAATTATGTTCGGTGATGGTGTCGGAACCAAAACCCAAATCGAAGTGGTAGGTGTCGTTACCCAATCCCCCACGCAGGGTATCGTTACCGATACCGCCGACTAAATTATCGTTGCCGGCATCACCATCGAGCGTGTCGTTATCAGCACCACCGTAGAGCCAGTCATTATTATTGCCGCCAGATAAAGAGTCTGAGCCTGTTCCACCATAAAGAATGTCGTTGCCTGCATCACCATATAATGTATCTGCATCTAATCCCCCATCCATCGTGTCGTCGCCTGCGCGACCACCCATCAAATCTTTACCGGCTAACCCCATTAAAGTGTCATTGCGCCAATCACCCGCAATATCGGAATCAGAATACTCAGTGCCAGTGGCTATGATGTTTTGGATCGTTTCTTGACTCCATACGGTGCCATCACCAAAAACAATTTGCGTAATTGAATATTGTGCGTCAACAACATCAAAACCAAAGTGATAATTGATCGTGATCTGATCGCCAGTGCTCTTTAGATTTATGTATAAGTTGTTAGAAATGCGAAACAATCGAACATCAGATACCGACACAGCATCTGCCAGCCGCAGAGTATCAATCCGACCTACAGTTGTGTCATATGATGATATGGTGTCTTGACCATCACCATAACCAAAATAATAGGTGTCGTTTCCAGCACCGCCATCAAGAGTATCGTTACCTTTTCCACCCGTTAAATAATCGTCCCCAGCCTCACCATAAAGAGCATCGGCGCCCAAGCCACCCAGCAGCGAATCATTATTCGCCCCACCATAAAGAGTGTCAGAGCCGGTATTCCCAAACAGCCAATCACTTCCTGCTTCTCCGTACAGGACATCGTTATCGATACCGCCATCAAGAGAATCGTTACTGGTGCCACCAATCAGCGTATCCCTACCAACTAACCCAGATAATGTAGACCCATACAGTACTTGGGACTCATCACTGCCCGTCGAAAGACTGGCTTGAATTGTAGTGGCATCCCACACAGTTGAGTCACCGAAAATAATTTGGTTAATCGCGTAGGAGGATGAGATAAAGTGATTTTCAACAGCGATATATTCGCCAGTGCTGACGAGATTAATATAGAGATAATTACCTGAGCGAGTTAAGCGAACATCAGAGACAGGCACTGAGCTGTGCAAACGCAATGTATCGATACGTCCAGCCGTAGTGTCGTAATTATCGATACTGTCTTGCCCGTCACCGTAACCGAAATAGTAGGTATCATTACCAGCACCACCGGTCAGAGAATCGTTGCCAATACCACCGGTTAAATGGTCATCACCCGCCTCACCCCGGAGGTTATCAGCACCAGCGCCGCCATTGAGCGTGTCATTACCAGCTCCTGCATAAAAAACATCATTGCCCTGCGCACCCGACAAGACATCGTTACCGGTAGTTCCTGTTAACGTTTGGGCTGCAGGAGCAGTAACAATATTGGACGAAATTTGGGAAGCATTCCAGACAGTACCATTACCAAATACGATATTAGTAAGTGCATAGGAAGCGCCGTAAAAATGATAATCAACTGTGATAGTTTCACCAGTGCTGATTAACGTGATTCGCAAATCGTAATTAGAAGAGCCAGTCCTTACCAAACGAACATCAGTGGGTAATATTGCGTCCGCAAGACGGAGAGTCTCTATGCGACCCGCGGTAGTGTCATACGCATAAATAGTGTCGTTGCCATCACCATAACTAAAATAATAAGTATCGTTGCCAGCATCACCACGCTGATAATCATTGCCCAAACCACCAACTAAATAATCATCACCCTCGTCACCATTCAAGGTATCGTTATCCGCACCTCCATAAAGTGAATCGTTACCTACTCCACCGTATAGCGTGTCGTTACCAGAGCCACCCAATAACAAATCGTTGCCTTCTTCTCCCCAAAGACTATCGGTATCCAAACCACCATCCAGAGTGTCATTACCTGCACGGCCCGATAACGCATCCTTTCCTGCCAAACCTCTTAAGATATCGTTACGAACATCGCCCACCAGAGAAGAATCTGAGTCTTCAGTTCCGGTGGAAACAATATTTTGTATATCCTCAAAACTCCAAACAGTGCCATCACCAAAAACAATTTGCGTGATTGAATATTCCGCAGGATTTGAGAAGTGATAATTAACAGCAATCTGATCGCCAGTGCTTTTTAAGGTTAAATACAAATGACGATCGTAACGAGTTAATCGAACATCAGACACTGATATTGCATTATCAAGACGAATGATGTCACTGCGACCAGCACTTGTATCATATGAAGAGATAGTGTCCTGACCATCGCCGTAACCAAAATAATAGGTATCGCTGCCTGCACCACCATCTAAATTATCGTTGCCAATTCCACCAAATAAATGATCATTTCCCGCATCGCCACTCAGACTGTCGTTACCAGCACCACCGTAAAGCGAGTCGCTATCGTTGCCACCGTATAAATAATCGGAGCCACTGCCCCCCAGCAATACATCATTGCCCTCATCGCCCCATAAGCTGTCATCGTCCAATCCACCGTCAATGGTGTCATTGCCCGCACGACCACCCAATGTATCCTTTCCGGCAAGTCCACTTAATGTGTCGTTACGACCATCACCTGCAAGATATGTATCTGACTCTTCTGTCCCGGTGGAAACAATATTTTGTATATCCTCAAAACTCCAAACAGTGCCATCACCAAAAACAATTTGCGTGATTGAATATTCCGCAGGATTTGAGAAGTGATAATTAACAGCAATCTGATCGCCAGTGCTTTTTAAGGTTAAATACAAATGACGATCGTAACGAGTTAATCGAACATCAGACACTGATATTGCATTATCAAGACGAATGATGTCACTGCGACCAGCACTTGTATCATATGAAGAGATAGTGTCCTGACCATCGCCGTAACCAAAATAATAGGTATCGCTGCCTGCACCACCATCTAAATTATCGTTGCCAATTCCACCAAATAAATGATCATTTCCCGCATCGCCACTCAGACTGTCGTTACCAGCACCACCGTAAAGCGAGTCGCTATCGTTGCCACCGTATAAATAATCGGAGCCACTGCCCCCCAGCAATACATCATTGCCCTCATCGCCCCATAAGCTGTCATCGTCCAATCCACCGTCAATGGTGTCATTGCCCGCACGACCACCCAATGTATCCTTTCCGGCAAGTCCACTTAATGTGTCGTTACGACCATCACCTGCAAGATATGTATCTGACTCTTCTGTCCCGGTGGAAACAATATTTTGTATATCCGCAAAATTCCAAACAGTGCCATCACCAAAAATAATTTGCGTGATTGAATATTCCGCAGGATTTGAAAAGTGATAATTAACGGCAATCTGATCGCCAGTGCTTTTTAAGGTTAAATACAAATGACGATCGTAACGAGTTAATCGAACATCAGACACTGATATTGCATCATCAAGACGAATGATGTCACTGCGACCAGCACTTGTATCATATGAAGAGATAGTGTCCTGACCATCGCCATAACCAAAATAATAGGTATCGTTGCCTGCGCCGCCATCAAGTGCATCGTTACCCATTCCCCCGGCTAAATAATCATTTCCTGCATCGCCACTTAAATTGTCATCCCCAGCACCACCATACAACCTATCGTTGTGGTCACCACCATAGATGTAATCATTTCCTACTTGGCCTTCAAGATAGTCATCACCGACACCTCCCCAAAGACTATCATTCCCCAAACCGCCAACGAGCCAATCATTACCGCCTTCACCATAAATAGTGTCCGCATCATCCCCACCATCCAGGAAATCATTTCCGGCACGACCATAAAGGGTGTCAACACCTTGGCCACCCCGCAATACATCATCGGTGGTATCAAAACCGTAAATCACATCAATGCTATCGGTGGAGACAAGCACCTTGGACATCAAATCAGTTTTTTGCCACAAAACGCCGTTGGCAAATTCGATAGCGCCTATCGCATTGGTTGAATTGCCATCACTGAGGAAAAACTCGCTGACTGTGATTTTATTGCCGGAAGGAACGTGCGTAACAACCAAATTATTACTGCTACGAGTAACGCGGATGTCGGAAGAAGAAATACCGTTGCCAAAACGAATAATATCGAAACGGTTTGCCTGAGATTCAGTTACACCATCTGCATTACTGATGATGTCTGAACCAAAATTCGGTTCGAATAAATATACATCGCGCCCATTGCCACCATAGAGTGCATCGTTTCCTGCACCACCATTTAATGTATCGTCTCCATCTTCACCACGAAGATGATCACTTCCTAAACCACCAATAAGGATATCGTGGCCAATACCTCCATAGAGGACATCATTTTCAATACCACCATCGAGAATATCGTCGCCACCCCAACCATAAAGCGTATCATTGCCGCTTAACCCGGAAAGATTATCGTTGCGGGCATCACCAACAAGATAATTAGCAAGCTGGGTTCCAGATGTAACCAGAGTTTGAATTTGCTCCGCATTCCAAACAGTTCCATCACCAAATACAATAGAATTAATCGCATAGTGATTGGAATAAAAGTGGTTTGAAATTACGACGCTTTCACTTGTGCTCTTTAAGGTGAGATAGAGGTGATCGCTTGAGCGGTAGAGAGCGACATCACTTACAGTGACGGCACTATCCAAGCGAAGAATATCTGTACGACCAGCGGTTGTATCATAGTTGCTGATCGTGTCCTGACCTGAGCCATACCCAAAGTAATAGGTATCGTTACCGGCATCACCACTGAGTTGATCATTGCCGGAACCACCCGTCAGATGGTCATTACCAGTTCCACCAGAAATATTATCTGCACCGGAATCACCAATTAAATTATCGTCACCATCACCACCATCAAAGGAATCGTTTCCAGCACCACCGTATAACCAATCATTTCCTGCACCGCTGTAGAGAACATCAGCACCATCTCCACCGATCAGGACGTCATCGCCAGCGTCCCCCCACAGAGTGTCGTTATCTATTCCACCATCAAGCGTATCGTTGCCTGCACCACCAAAAATTTGATCACGACCGGCAAGACCAACAATAGTGTTATTTCCTGAATCTCCATACAGACTCTCAGACTCAGCAGTACCAGTAGAAATAATCAATTGGATCGCCGCTGCATCCCAGACAGTACCATCGCCAAAAACGATGCTATTTATTGCATACCCGGACGAATAAAAGTGAGACTGTACTTGAACGTAGTCGCCCGTACTCAGGAGCGTAACGTATAACTCATCACCAGAACGGGTTAAGCGAACATCTGATACTGATATTGCATTATCCAATCGCAAAATATCGGTACGACCTACAACAGGATCGTAATTATAAATTGCATCACGTCCATCGCCGTAAGCGAAGTAGTAAGTGTCATTCCCTGCACCGCCAACAAGATAATCATCACCTTTACCACCAACTAAATGATCATCACCTGCATCGCCATTTAAAGAGTCATTACCAGCATTACCCAACAGGCTGTCATTACCCAAGGCACCGCTGATAGTATCTTTGCCGGCTCCTCCAGATAAACTATCGTTGTTTGTAGTTCCTGAAATAGTTTGTGCAGTGGGTGCAACACTGGATGCTGCAATATTTTGTATGTCTGTAGCAGACCAAATAGTTCCATTACCAAACACAATCTGTGTCAGTGCATATTCGGGATAATAAAAGTGATAATTCACGGTGATTTGATCACCGGTGCTATTTAAAATTATATAGAGATGGTAAGTATCACGAGCCAAACGAACATCGGATGCCAGCACTGCATTATCCAAACGCAGAGTATCAACTCGACCTACGGTTGTATCAGAGGACATTATTGTGTCCTTGCCATCTCCATAGCCAAAATAATACGTATCGCTTCCGGCACCACCATCTAAATTATCGTTGCCTGATCCGCCGATAAGATGGTCATTGCCTGCATCACCATTTAAACTATCATTACCAGCTCCACCGTAAAGCGAATCGTTATCTGCACCACCGTATAAACTGTCTGCACCAGAGCCACCGATTAGTACATCATTCCCTTCATCGCCCCACAATCCATCATCATCCAAACCACCATCTAATGTGTCGTTACCCAAACGACCACCCATGATGTCTTTCCCAGCCAATCCATTTAAAACGTCATCACGTCCATCACCTACAAGATAAGTATCCGAATTCTCAGTACCAATCGATAAAATATTATGTATTGCTGCCTTATCCCAAACAGTTCCGTCACCAAAAACAATTTGTGTAATTGCATATTCAGCATAATAAAAATGGTAATTCACCGCGATTTGCTCGCCGGTGCTCTTTAAAATCACGTATAGATGGTATGTATCGCGTGTCAAACGAACATCTGATACTGGTACCGCATTATCCAAGCGTATCGTATCAACTCGACCTACAGTTGTATCAGAAGAACTGATAGTGTCTTGCCCGCTGCCATAGCCAAAATAATAAGTATCGCTTCCAGCACCGCCATCCAAGCTATCATTGCCTGACCCGCCGATAAGATGGTCGTTACCGGCATCACCACTCAAATTGTCATTGCCAGCACCACCATAAAGCGAATCATTATCCGCTCCACCGTATAAGCTATCTGCCCCAACACCACCAATTAAGACATCACTGCCTTCGTCACCCCACAAACTATCATCACCCGAACCACCATCTAAGGTATCGTTACCCAAACGACCACCCATAATGTCGTTTCCTGCCAATCCATTCAAAACATCATCACGTCCATCGCCTGCAAGATAAGTATCCGAATTCTCAGTACCAATCGATAAAATATTATGTATTGCTGCCTTGTCCCAAACAGTTCCGTCACCAAAAACAATTTGTGTAATTGCATATTCAGCATAATAAAAATGGTAATTCACCGCGATTTGCTCGCCGGTGCTCTTTAAAATCACATATAGATGGTACCCATCGCGCGCCAGACGTACATCTGAAACTGCAATCGCGTCGTTCAATCGCAATGTATCAACCCGACCTACTGTTGAATCACTACTGCTGATGGTGTCTTGTCCATCCCCATACCCGAAATAATAAATATCACTCCCTGCTCCACCATCAAGATTGTCATTCCCTGTGCCACCCCATAACTGGTCATTACCCGCTTCACCATTTAAGTTGTCGTTACCACTCGACCCGTAGAGGAAGTCATCATGATTACCGCCGTACAGGTAATCGTCATCCTCGTTACCAATCAGGGTATCGGTCTGGTCACCACCGTAGAGATAGTCATTGCCCAAGCCACCATCGAGCGTGTCAATACCGGCATAACCGTAGAGCGATTGTGCAATATCACTGCCCAGCAAATTGTCATTGTTCGCCGTACCAAACAGGTTGCCCTGTGCACCGCGTGGCTTGCGCTGTACGTTTTCAATCTTCACATCCAGCAAGGCAAAACTTTCATCATCACCGGTGAATTTCTCGGTACCCGTCAGACGACCTGCACCATCGTATTGATAAAAGGTGATGTTGTTTTCCGCATCCATTGCATACAACAATCGACCGGCAGCGTCATACAAATTTTGGGTAGACCTGTCCCGTTGAGCATCGGCAACCGGTCGGATAAGAGCGATATCAGAGGGAACTACCTTGCCAGCAACCAGCCATGATTGAGTGTTAACACGATTGGCGTATTGGGTGGTTTTGGTTTTTAAACCTCGGCGGTCATAAACATATTCAGTTACCGCACCGGTGGCATCCACGGTGGCAGTTGTACGGCCGGCCGCATCGTAAAAAATGTAACTGCGCGAACCATCCGGCGCCTGTTCACCTCGACGCTGGCCAGCGTCATCATAAAAATACAGGGTTTCCCGTGCGGGAGTTGATGAACCCACAGGCGCTTGCTGGGCAATGCTGACCAAACGTCCGGCAGCGTCATAGGTACTCAACGTGCTGGTACCCTCGGCATTCACCACCTGGATTGCATGGGCCGCATCACTGTAGGTGGTTGTCGACAAGCCACCATCCGGCAGTAATTCGGTCAGGCGACGACCGAGCCCGTCGTAGGTGTAAGTGGTGGTATCACTTTGCGATCCGCGGGTGTTGACCTGCTGCAACAAACGGCCAAACGGGTCGTACACATGGCTGGTAATTTTGGTGGCGGTGTTGAGAACACCCGCACCACTGCTGTTAACCTGGGAATGTTGGGTCGTTTTGCTTAATTGACCACGCAGGTCGTATTCGAAATCCGTACGTTGATTTTTTGCGAGATTCTGGCCAGAAATCCAGGTAGTTAAATCGGCTTCGCTGAGACTATCAGCCGGTGTGAGTGCCGCCAGGTTATAAACCGCACCGCCGTATTTGATCGTGCTGGTTTTTTCCCCGTTTGCATTGTACTGGTGCTCAGTAACACGACCAGCCGCCGAAACTTCAAAGCGCAACAATCCGGCACTGTTATATACATAGCGTGTGGTGAGTGGCTTTTGGGCAGTTTCCGCTCCACCACCATCCGGATCCGGCGTTTGATAGAGGGTTTCGGATAACAACTGGTTGCGGGTGTTGTATACACGCTTGACGGTATTCCCCAGGTCATCCTGCTGGCCGATCGCGTTACCGGCGATGTCATAGGTATAGGTAATACGGTTGTTTTCACCATCAATGGTTGCGGCGATATTGCCTTTGGTATCGTATTCATAGCGAGTCGATAACCGCTGGCCATTCAGGGCTGGCGATTGCTGCTCCAGCAGTTGGCCCTTGGCATCAAACTTATAAATCCACTCCTGACCCAGTGAGTCAAATACACTGGTGGTGTTGGTGCCATAGAAAAACGTAGTCGCAGGGCTACTTCCTTGCGCTACCGTTTTGACTCGCCATTTCAGGCTAACCGAATCCTGCTCATAGGTCAGGCTGGTAACCTGCCCATTGCTTTCCGTGACACTGGCGATACGGGTGGACGTACCGTCGTAGGTATAGGTCACCCGATATACCTTGCCGTCAGCAATAGTATTATCGTCCGGCGTCAAATCAGTGATTACGGATTCCAGTCTACCCGCCGCATCGTATTGGTAGCGTGTAGCGGTTTTCTCCGTCCAGGTCGCACCGTCATAAATACGATTGACCAGCGCCTGTACCTGGCCACTGCCGTTGTACTCGATGCGCACTGCTTGCTCGGGTTGGGTGTGATCCGCCTTGGTAAACACTTCGATCAAACTCACCCGGTTTGATCCATCGTAGGTAATGCGCGTCAAACGGCCTGCAGCATCCGTGAGACTCGCCAGTCTCCAGCTGCCTCCGAATGATTGATAGGTCTCGCTCGTTACACCGCCGTCTTTGGAATACACCCAGGCCGTTCCATTGAACGACAAAGTGTCGTGCGCACCATCACCATCAGCACTCTGGTAATAATCAACACCAGTCTCGGTGCGCACGTAGGTAAATACAGTTGCGGAGCCATCGGCGGCGGTGCGGGTAATTGTGGAGAGCGCAACATAGTTGCTTAGCGTCTGGTTAAAGCTGAACCGGTGTCCATCATTGTTATCACCGTCCAGCTGACCAAGGCTGTTGTAGGTTCGAAGGATCTGATAACCAATGGCATCATTAACCAGGATTTCATCCCTTTGCCTCAGAATCAAATTCCCTGTGGTGGCGTTTACATGGGTTGCTATCTGGCTGTTCCCTGCCCCTCCTACGTCTGATTTAGCGACTTGTACGTTTAATAAACCCAGACCAGATCCAGAGACAATTGCAACCATTTTCCTAGATTCCTATTGCGAATGTTTAATCCTGTCGCCCCTCCGCTATCCAATCGGAATGAGGAGCCATGACACCATAACTATTTAAAATTACAAACCTTTGAATATACCAATACTTCTTCATAAATGGCAGAGTTATGCCCAAAAAACATAAAAAACTCCAGGTTCTTGTTAGCCCAATTTGTTTCGCCATTGCACCTTTTCACTAATGAATTTGCAGATGTCGATCTAGACGATTACCCACCCTTTACCCACCCTCGATTTCCCGTAAAATGGCCGGCTCATTTCGCTCCAGATCCGGTTACCCCCTATGTCTAGCACCCTCGAAGCCAACGACAGCCACACCCCCATGATGCAGCAGTACCTGCGCATAAAAGCACAGCATAAAGATGAGCTGGTGTTTTACCGCATGGGCGACTTTTACGAGCTGTTTTTTGACGATGCCAAAAAGGCCTCTGAACTGCTGGATGTGACCCTGACCGCACGCGGCAAGTCCAATGGCGAGCCCATCCCCATGGCCGGGATCCCTTTCCATGCAGCCGATGGCTATTTGGCCAAACTGGTAAAGGCCGGCGTTTCGGTCGCCATCTGCGAACAAATTGGCGACCCGGCGACCAGCAAAGGTCCCGTTGAACGCAAGGTAATGCGCATAGTGACGCCAGGAACGGTGAGCGATGAAGCGCTGCTCGATTCGCGCCGCGATAACCTGTTGGTTGCATTACATCAATCGGGCGAAACCTTTGGTATTGCTTCATTAGATATGGCTAGCGGTCGCTTCCTGGTATTGGAAGTGGAGGGACTGGAAACAGCGCTGGGCGAATTGCAGCGTTTGAGCCCCGCCGAATTGCTGATTAGCGATCACGTCACTACACCGGCATTGGCAGAAAATCGCAAAGGCTTGCGCCGTCGCGGCCCCTGGGAATTTGATCTGGAAACCGCCGAGCGTTTGCTGATCCAGCAATTTGCCACCAAAGACCTCGCCGGTTTTGGTTGCGATCATTTAAAAACGGCGATTTGCGCGGCTGGCTGTCTATTAAGTTACGCGCGCGAAACCCAGCGCACCGCGCTGCCCCATGTGCGCAGCCTGGCACATGAAAATCGCGATGAAGCGGTGATTATGGACGCTGCAACGCGCCGCAATCTGGAGCTGGATATCAATTTAACCGGTGGTGATGAACATACATTGTTTTCTGTATTGAATCGCGCCGCCACCAGCATGGGCAGCCGGTTACTGCGTCGCTGGCTGAACCGTCCACTGCGTGATTTGGACTTATTGATTAACCGCCAGGACGCTATTGCAGAGTTACAGCAAAATTATGCGTTTGAAATTTTTCACGGAATTTTAAAACGTGTTGGCGATATGGAGCGTATTTTGGGTCGTCTGGCATTGCGCTCGGCGCGCCCGCGCGACTTGTCTCGACTACTGATGTCGATTGCAACCTACCCTGAATTACAAAATGAATTAGCCACCAAAAAATCAGCGCAGTTAAAAAATCTGGCAAAGCAGATTTCTACCTTTCCCGAAATGGTCGATTTACTCTCACGTGCGATTATTGAAAATCCGCCAGTGGTAATTCGCGACGGCGGAGTAATTGCAGAGGGCTACGACGCCGAGCTGGATGATCTGCGCAACATCAGCACCAATGCAGGACAATATTTATTGGATCTGGAAACACGCGAGCGCGAGCGCACCGGCATTCCAACGCTAAAAGTGGGTTACAACCGCGTGCATGGATATTTTATTGAGCTGACCTCGGCTCAATCGGAAAAAGCACCCGCCGATTATATTCGTCGCCAGACACTCAAAAATGCCGAGCGCTACATCACGCCGGAATTGAAAGAATTTGAAGATAAAGCGCTCTCCGCGCAAAGCCGCGCACTTGCGCGCGAGAAAGCCCTTTACGAAGAACTGATTGATATTTTAAATGCGCAATTAATTCCTCTGCAGGATTCCGCGGCGGCAGTTTCAGAATTGGATGTAATAGGCACACTGGCAGAGCGCGCGGATGCGCTGGGCTTTTGCAAACCCAAGTTATCGCTCGCCGCCGGTATTCATATCACCGGCGGTCGTCACCCGGTGGTAGAGCAAGTGACTAGCGCTCCCTTTGTACCCAATGACCTGGAATTTAATCCGCAACGCCATATGCTAATCATTACCGGCCCGAACATGGGCGGTAAATCGACTTATATGCGGCAAGCGGCATTAATCACTCTGCTGGCCCACATTGGCAGCTTTGTTCCCGCACAGGCCGCCGACATTGGAATTGTGGATCGTATTTTCACGCGTATTGGTTCAGCGGATGATCTGGCCGGTGGTCGCTCGACCTTTATGGTGGAAATGACCGAGACAGCAAACATTTTGCACAACGCCACCGCACGCAGTTTGGTGTTAATGGACGAGATTGGTCGGGGCACCAGTACCTTCGATGGTTTGTCACTCGCCTGGGCCTGCGCAAAACATCTCGCTGAAAAAGTGCGCGCCTTTACATTGTTTGCAACACATTATTTTGAAATTACCACGCTGCCTGAAACAGTTCCCGGCATTGTGAATGTGCATTTGAATGCGACCGAACACAAAGACAATATTGTGTTCCTGCATAAAGTACAGGAAGGTCCGGCCAGTAAAAGTTATGGTTTGCAAGTTGCAAAACTGGCGGGTATACCTGCGGCGGTATTAGCAGAGGCACACCAGCAATTACAGCTATTGGAAAATGGTGAGCATCCGCACTCCATTAAATCTTCAGCGGTGCTACCGCAAGCACAATTCGTAGAGGAACTTGCCGCGCCAGCAGCACCGCTAAATACGCAAGCACCGGCAACTCCGTTAGAGTCGCCGGCGCAATCCGGTTTATTTGATACTTTACCGAATCCGGCTTTGGCCGCATTACATAAAATCAATCCAGACAACTTATCGCCACGCGAAGCGCTGGAACAACTGTATCGCTTGAAAGATCTTTATGCGCGCGGCAAGTAACAGGAAAAATGCATCGGTAAATTGAATATGGTTTATCGATTAAATTTCTATTTAAAAAGAACCATTCTCAATTGCGCTTTTTCAAACGCAATTGAGCGATTTTCAGCGCTGATTCCCGGCAAAAAGCCTACCCAAATCGGGCTTGGCTGTTTAGAATGCGCGCTTCTTGCGTAACGCCAGGCGGCGACGCACACCGATTACTGAATTCTGTTACCTGTGGGAGTCTCCTATGACGTTTGTAGTTGGGGAAAATTGCATCAAATGTAAACACACTGACTGTGTGGAAGTTTGCCCCGTAGATTGCTTTTACGAAGGCCCCAATTTTCTGGTGATTCACCCGGATGAATGTATTGATTGCGCCCTGTGCGAACCTGAATGCCCGGTAGGTGCCATTTTCTCTGAAGACGAGTTGCCGGATGATCAAGCGGTATTCCTGGAGTTAAACGCGGAATTAGCGCAGGTTTGGCCGAACATTACCGAGATCAAAGATGCCCCTGCCGATCACGCTGAGTGGGATGGTGTTCCGGGCAAGCTGCAATATCTGGAGCGTTAATCGCCCCCCATGTGGGATATCAGGAAAACCGCGCACTGCGCGGTTTTTTTTCACCTTTCGTCTGCAACAACGGACTCTGTCGAAGGCTTGACCATAAACATTTGTTCTATTGAAAGCAGCACCACCACAATGACGGCTCAACCCCCTGTGCTACACTCAGAACAGTTTTAAACCGGTCAGGCATCATCAAATAACGATCACAACAACCAATAAATTGAGGAACAAGCTATGGGGACTAACGATAAGCCTTACAGCGAAAAGCGCGATTTTATCCGGATGAAAATCGGCGCTCCTTTGAATGCCAGGTTGGCAGTTGCATCCGAGACCCTTGAAGGCCTATGTGTTGATCTTAGTGGAGGCGGGCTGCAAGTTGAAACCAACCAACCCCTGCCGATTGGGACTGAAACCGAGGTAGAAGTTTCATCCGGCCATGGCCATAGCCCTACCCTGAGAGCCAAGGCCAAGGTAGTGCGCGCGCTGGTAGGCGATTCAGGAGAGCATGTATTAGGACTGGAAATTATCCAGATTCTCGCCTGATTAATTTGCCCCAAATAAAAACGGCTACCCTGGGTAGCCGTTCGCAGATAAGTCGCCCCCAAAATTACTCGAAATCATCTTCGCTAAAATCCTCAGTACCAAAATCATCCTCAACGGCACCATTGTTAATCAAGTAAGCGCGGCGCTGCAGGTAGACATCGCGAATAAACACATACTTGTCACCCGTCAGGTTTTTCTCCAACGACAACAACTGCGCGCGGGTGTTAAGCAGAGATATCCCCTTTACCGTATTCTCCGTAGGTACATGGTCGATATAGTTGGTAGGGTCGGTATACCAATCGATCGGTTTACCCAGACCATCTCGCACCGTACTTGGCCCAAGCAATGGCAACACCAGATAAGGGCCCTGCCCTACTCCCCATACCGCCAGGGTCTGGCCAAAATCTTCGCGTTCGTCCGCTGGCAAATTCATATATTGAGCAACATCCAACAAGCCGCCCAACCCCAGGGTCGTATTCACCAGCAAGCGCCCAGTGTCATGACCAGCGCCTTTCAAGTCCCCCTGCAGCACCCCGTTAATCACATTGGGCACTTCCAGCACATTGGAAAAAATATTGGACACGCCCGTTTCCAGTGGATCGGGCATTACGGCTTTATAGCCCTTGGCGAGTGGTTTTAAAAACCAGCGATCCAACGTGTCGTTAAAACTGAACATGGCGCGGTTAAAGCCTTGCCAAGGGTCAGGATTTACAGATGCCTGCTCATCCTCTGCCAGCACAGAAACCGGCGCAGCAAGACCAACGATAAGACAAAACGAAAAGGGTTTAAGGAAAGGTTTCATAGAATCCCTGTAATCACGACAGCGCTTGAACAGCGGCAAAAGATAGGTGTCACCTTCGGTAACGGGTGTGCCACTTTAACGAAAGGATCGAGCAGCGACAACCATCTTTACGCCGCTAAACCCGCTTGGTTACAAATTGCAACAACCCCATTTCTGACACATTCCTGCCATTTTTTAGCAATAAAACTTTCACAAATCTGTCGTCCAAATTTCACATTTGTCATCAAATATAGCGCCACCAACGCGAAAGCAGAGCTAAATCACAAAAAGCCGCGCGTTCACACATTTCCTTTACCCCTGTGAAATTGAGAGAGTGACCTCATGAAACTGAAAAATATTTTTGCGCTGAATGTAATGGCTGCTGCACTGGCGGCGTGCGGCGGTGGCGATGTAAACCTGAATCCAAGTAACTCCGTCACCGACTCCAACAACACCACCATCAACAACCCGGCCAACCCGACTCCAGCAGTCAATCCTTGCGCTAAGTACGAGCAAGATGGTCAGACTTTCCAAGGTGCACAAGACGGCAAAAACTGTGTGTACAACACTAGCTTCGCCTCCAGTGCCAAACAGTTAAAAGTGAGCCTGTCTATTCCTGAACTGGCTGACAATGGCGTGCATATTTTCCAAGGCGCACTGTTTATTGGTGAAGATGTGGATAGCAACGTTGCCGCTGCTGGTAAGCGCATTCCACAAGAAGGTGAAGGTGCAACGTTGAACGTTGCCGCTGGTGCAAAAATCGCATTTGAACGCGGTGAAGATTACGTGCGTATTGCGCGCGGCTCAAAAATCATCGCTGAAGGCACCAAAGCCAAACCGATCATTTTCTCTGGCGTAAAAGATTTGCGCGATAAGACCGCCACTATTTCTGATCGCGGCCTGTGGGGCGGTATTCAAATTAACGGTAACGGAAAAACCAACAAGTGTACCGACGCACAGCGTCAACCTACCCCAACCAACGTGCACGGCTGCCACATTACTTCTGAAGGCTTACCAGGTACTTATGGTGGCAATAACAACACTGAAAGTTCTGGTACCTTGAAATACGTTATCGTTAAACACGCTGGCTACAAGGTAGTAGAAGGTAATGAGCTGAATGCGATTACCCTGAATGCGGTTGGCTCCAAAACCATTATTGATTACGTTCAATCCTACGCTGCTCAAGATGACGCTTTCGAATGGTTTGGTGGCGCAGTTAATGCAAAACACATCGTCGCCGTAGGCACCTCTGATGATGGTTTTGACTTTACCGATGGCTACACCGGCAACATCCAATTTGCATTGTCAGTTCACCCAACCGGCGTAGGTGGTAACAACTGTGTTGAAGCAGATAACACTGGCGTGGGCCGCGCTGACGACATTGCGCCGCTGACCAAAGTGCGCATCTCCAACCTGACTTGCGTTACCAACAACGTGGTGAAAAATCAGGGAACTACTCCGTCACCCGATGGCGACTCTCTGGGTCTGCTGATTCGCGAAGGTTTCTTCGTGGAACTCTACAACAGCGTAGTAACCTCTAACGCTAGCGGCATGGCTTCCAAAGCGCTGTTTACCTTCAATGACACCGAAGGCCCACAAACCATCAAAGGTGCTAACGACGGTTGGTCCGTTGCCAAGAGTAACCTGTTTGCTGGTACTGCAGGTGTAGCACAATCAAAAGTTGACCCATCTAACGCTGGTTTTACCACCGCAGCCTGGTTAGCCAACACCACTAACAGCAACAACACCGTGATCACCGCCGCAAACCAGTTGCCAGTGAACGTGTTGAAAGGCTCCGCAACCAACGATAAAGCCTACTTGACCCTGGCTGCGCTCACCGATGCCACCACTGCTCCGGTGACCATTGCCCTGTTAGACGTAAGCAAGTTGGCTGACAGCTTCCAAGCCGGTGCAGTACCCGCAACCGGAACCAGCACTTTCTTTGTAAACCCCACCCACATTGGCGCTGCATCTGAAGCGAATGACTGGGTAGCCGGCTGGACTTTTGGCCTCTAATTGAGATCACACACTTTCACGTTGTGATCCCCCGACAGAGGCGCCTCCGGGCGCCTCTTTCTTAAGAAGCCATCCCTATTGCCTGTTTAAACAAGGTTTTTACCATGCAAAGATTAAATACCAAGCGACGCCAGCTTTTTCTGGCCATCACCGCCGCTTCATTGGGTATTTGCAATATCGCCACAGCCCAGGAAGCTGAAACTCAGGAAGCTCCCGATTCTGGTTTAGCAATAGAGGCACCGGTAATTGAAGAGATGCTCGTTACGGGGCGTCAACAAAGTGCGGCACAATCGGTCGTCACCGAGCGGCTCGAAGAAGCCTTCGCCGCTGACCTGATGAGTTCCGACCAAATCTCCCGTACCGGAGACTCCAACGTTGCCGTGGCCCTGACCCGTGTCACTGGCGTAACCCTACTCGATGGTAAATACGTTTACGTACGCAGCCTCGGTGAGCGTTACTCCAGCACCACATTAAATGGCGCCGCAGTTCCATCGCCTGAATTGACGCGCAACGTACTGCCTCTCGATTTGATTCCCTCATCAATTGTTGAATCATTAAAAGTTCAAAAAGCCTATTCACCAGAATTAGCGGCGAACTTTGGTGGTGGTGCAGTTGATATTCGCACTAAAGGCGTACCCGACGAGTTCGTGTTTAGCATCGCGATGGGTTCAGGCATGAACTCAGAAAGTGATGACGGATTAACGCACGCCAGTCACGGCGAAAAACACAACATGCCAGCACAAATGCGCGAAGCATTAAATACCTATCAAGGCAACTTGAGCGAACAACGCATTGGTGATTTTTACAAACGTGCAAACCCGACTGTCACCAACGCTGAACGCGATGCCTTCGCGACGCAAACCAATCGCGATTTATTATTATCATTAAATCGCGATGTAGAAATTTACAAAAAGTCCTTACCTGTAGATTTTTCCGGAAGCTTGGCGTTAGGAAATAGCTGGGATTTAAATGATGACATTTCCCTGGGTGCCGTGGTCAACTTCGGTCAGGACACCAAATGGCGCAACAAAGACCAGGAACGTCGCGACATCGGCTCTCCAGAAGATCGCTATTCCAAAACCGAACGCACCAGTGAAGAAACCCGTCAGGTAATTTCTACCAATCTGGGCCTTGATTACCAGGATATGCACAAGCTGCAAGCCAGCGTGTATCACATCGAAAACATTCACGATGAAGCGCGTATTAAAACCGGATTCAATGGCAGCAACTACACACTCGCCGAAGGCAGTGAATACGTGTTCTACGATACGCGCATGGAAAACCGCGAATTGGAAGTGGGCCAACTTACCGGTGAACACAAACTTGATCAATTGAATAACGACTGGCTGGACACACTGGTGTTTGATTGGTTTTATTCTGATTCTACGGTTAAAACTGACGTACCCAACCACACCACCGTTGCCGGGGACAACACCGTCGATCCAACCAGTGGTGCATTTATCAGTACACAATTATCGCCGCGCGCGGCTATGGCCAGCTTTGAATTTCTCAATCTCGAAGACAGTGTAATTAGCAATGGCTGGAATGCGAAAGTGCCACTGATGTTTGATCGGTTGGAATTAACACTCTCCGGTGGATTCAATTACAACGAAAAGTCGCGTGAGTATTACGGCTATACCGCCAATATTGATGCCGGCGGCAACCAAAGTAGCGTGCTCAGTGGCAATGTAAATGACGTGCTCAACAGCAATCGCACCACCGATCTCAATAATAATTTTGACTTGAGTGTCGGCGGTGGGTTCGGCACCGAAAGCTATGTTGCGGGACAAATTATTGAGGGTGCTTACGGGATGTTCGATGCGAACTGGGACGAGACCTGGCGCATTACCGGCGGTGCACGCAAAGAAACGTTCAAGCAAGGTTTATTACCCGTAGATCTGTTGGATTATACCGGCAATAGCTTGGTAAAAATCATTGATGATATTGCCAACAACCCGGATCAACGCTACGGTTTCGCGCAAGAAGATTGGTATCCATCACTTGCCATCACTTACATGAACGAAGGCTTTATGAATACCGAAGCCTTTCAGGTTCGGCTGAGCGCCAGTGAAACTGTCGTGCGCCCTGACCTGCGTGAAATGTCGGACGTAGTTTATATCGACACTGAATTGGGTATGAAAGTAAAAGGAAATTCGCGCTTGGAATTTTCTGAATTAACGCATTACGATCTGCGCGCGGAATGGTTCTTTGATAGCGGCAATAACTTTACTGCCACGTTATTTTACAAAGACATTGCCAATCCCATCGAAAGTACTCGCTTGCCTGGTTCGGATGACGATGTAATTCTCACCTTCGAAAATTCTCTGAGTGGTGAAATCTACGGTTTGGAAATGGAAATATTGCGCGATCTCGGCGCAGGTTTCTTCGCCTCATCCAACCTGACGCTGAGTGAATCAGAAATTGTTTCACCCGAAGGCCAGGGTTACACCAACAGCACCCGCCCAATGACTGGTCAATCCGAATATGTACTTAACGCGCAATTGGGTTTTGACTCGGAAGATGGACAACATAGTGCATCGCTGGTGTATAACCTGTTTGGTGAGCGTCTGTTCTTTGCCGCGCGCAACATAGGCACCCATCAAGATGCCTACGAGCAACCGTTTAACTCGCTGGATTTAACCTACTCCTGGTATGCGACGGATAACGTCACCACCAAAATAAAACTCGGCAATATCCTCAACGAGGAGCGCGTGTTTGAACAGGTTAATTCTAACGGCGAGAGCGTCGACATTTTAAAACAACAGGTAGGAACCAGCTTTAGCTTGGATGTGAAATACACCTACTAGGATGTAAGTGTTACTCAGGGACGAACGCATTGGTTAGTCCATCCAATATGAGCCACTCCGGTGGCTCTTTTTATTTTCAGTGGCCATCAGGTAGCATTACTCACCGCTACCCAATAGCGCTTGAGCATTTACACCGCAATTTCCGCTAAATTACCTTTTTCTTCCAACCAATTTTTGCGATCACTCGCCCTTTTCTTGGCGAGCATCATATCCATCACTTGCAGAGTTTCATCGCCTTCTTCAATGGTAAGCTGTACCAGACGACGTGTGTCGCGCGCCATGGTGGTTTCGCGCAATTGTAAAGGGTTCATTTCACCCAAACCTTTAAAGCGCTGCACATTGGGTTTGCCTTTTTTATTTTCCGCTGCAATGCGATTTAGCACACCGTTTTTCTCACCTTCATCAAGGGCGTAATAAACTTCTTTGCCGATGTCGATACGATAGAGTGGCGGCATAGCAACAAAAACATGGCCATTGCGCACCAGCACAGGAAAATGTTTTACAAAGAGCGCACACAATAAAGTTGCGATGTGCAAACCATCCGAGTCGGCGTCGGCGAGAATGCAAATCTTGTGGTAGCGCAATTCACTCAGATCCTCACTGCCCGGGTCCATACCGATAGCAACCGAAATATCGTGAACTTCCTGGCTCGCCAGAATTTCCGACGAGTCGACCTCCCAGGTATTCAGGATTTTTCCGCGCAGCGGCATAATCGCCTGGAATTCGCGATCGCGTGCTTGCTTTGCCGAACCACCTGCGGAATCCCCTTCCACCAAAAACAGTTCACTGCGCGCCGGATCACCACTGGAACAGTCGGCCAATTTACCGGGTAATGCAGGCCCCTGGGTAACCCGTTTACGTTCAATTTTTTTACTCGCGCGCACGCGTTTCTGCGCGTTGCTAATACAAAATTCAGCGAGTTTGTCACCGTCTTCAGTGTGTTGGTTTAGCCAGAGCGCAAACGCATCTTTGGTGATGCCGGAGACAAACGCGGCGGCTTCACGCGAGGTTAACCGCTCTTTGGTCTGACCAGAAAATTGTGGGTCAGCGTGTTTGTAGGAGAGCACATAACAACACGCATTCCACAAATCTTCCGGTGCGAGTTTAATGCCGCGCGGAATTAAATTGCGGAATTCACAATAATCGCGCAGCGCATCCAGCAAGCCAGTGCGCAAGCCATTCACATGAGTTCCACCCTGCGCGGTGGGAATCAGGTTTACGTAACTTTCCTGAATTAATTCACCGCCTTCCGGCAACCATTGCACCGCCCAACTAACGGCTTCTGTTTGACCGCTAAAATCGCCCACAAAAGGTTGTTCTGGCAAGGTAAGCCATTCTTTGGTAGCACCGGCAAGATAATCTTTTAAACCGTCTTCGTAATACCAAACATCCTTCTCACCCGTTTGCTCATCCACAAAGGTAACGGTCAGGCCAGGGCACAAGACTGCTTTTGCGCGCAGCACATGGCGCAAACGGCTGACCGAAAATTTGTTGGAATCAAAATATTGCGGGTTTGGTAAAAAATGAACGCTGGTCCCCGTTTGGCGTTTGGGGCAAGTATCAATAATTTCCAAATCGCTGGCTTTATCGCCGTTGGAAAAACCCATCTGGTAAACATTGCCATCGCGCTTAACAGTCACAATTAATTTTTCTGACAACGCGTTTACGACGGACACACCTACACCGTGTAAACCACCGGAAAATTGGTAATTTTTGTTGGAGAATTTTCCACCCGCATGGAGCGTACACAAAATAACTTCCACACCGGGTTTGCCCTGCTCGGGGTGAATATCCACCGGCATACCACGGCCATCGTCAATCACCGTGATGGAATGGTCTTTGTGCAAAATGACGTCGATAGATTTCGCATGGCCGGCCAGCGCTTCATCCACCGAGTTATCGATAATTTCCTGAGCCAGGTGATTGGGGCGTGTGGTTTCGGTATACATGCCCGGGCGCTTTTTAACGGGGTCTAATCCCGTGAGTACTTCAATATCTTCTGCGGAATAATTAGCCATTTTTTAATTGCTTTCTTTGTTAGATAAAGAACGGTGAAATAAATAATCGTGAATTTACAAACTGCGCATCAACAATCTGTGCGTTGAAAAAAATCGATGCAACTCGGCAGGTAACGCTCAAATCCCTGAAAGGCGTGATCACCACCCTCTTCAACCGTTTGTTTGCAACCGGCGTATTTTTGTACGGCCAGACGGTAGTCCAGGGTTTCATCGCCTGTTTGCACGAGCAGCCAATAATTGGCGGTGCGGGTCGGCGGTACATCAACGGCAATTATTTCGTCGATGTGACCTGCGCTTAAACGGTAGCTATCATCCGTGTGATAACTTTTCAGGTCAACCTCTAAATAACCCGGCATAAAATTCTGAGGGCTCACCGCGGGGTTAATCAACACGGCACGCAGATTATATTTTTCCGCCAACCAGGTTGCCCAAAAGCCACCCAGCGAACTCCCCATCAGGTAAACCGGTTGGGGCAACAAGCGTTCAACCAACGACTCAAGAATGGCTTGGGTCTGCGCGGGATATGGGGGGAGCTGAGGGCAGTAAAAGTCGATCCCGGGGTAAGTTGTGATTAGCCACTCGCCGGTTTGGCGGGCTTTAAACGAGAAGGGAGAACTGAGGAAACCGTGGATATACAGCAATGCGGCCATGGGTCGATTTAATAACCAGCCGATTTGTAATCAATTACGTAGTTTTTTCCGGTGACCCGTGCAACACCTGTAGCAAAACTGCCGTCATCATTCAGCTCAAACCAACGGTATCCTGGCATCAGGGTATCTACCGTAAAATCTTCACACAATGGTTTGAATTGCACACAGGTTGACGGTGTAGCTAACAGCTCTACCCCGTTACGCAGAGCACGAAATTCCTGATGAACATGACCCCAGGTAATAATTTTTACGTTGGGATGCGCGTCAGTAAGCTGGAAAAAAGCATCCGCATTGCGCACTACATATTGATCAATCCATACGCTGCCAACCGGGACTGGTTGATGATGCAGGGAGACAATAATGTTTTTATCAGGATGTGCCGTCAGAATATGTTCCAAATAATCCAGTTCGCTGGCCGCCAATTGACCGTAGACCTGGCCTGGAACACTGGAATCCAGCAATACTACCAACCACTTTCCCAGCTCCACCAACCGCCCTTGAATCTTCAGTGCATCCTGGCTGGATTCCATAATATCGGCATCATCATGATTACCAGCCAGCCAACTAAGTGGCTGGGAAAAATAGCGCCGAACAATTCGCTCGTAGCGGGTATAGCAATCGATGTGACCGGCACTGGCAACGTCACCCGTACAAAGTAAATGATCAAAGGAAGCTTCCGCCTGTTGGATCAGCTGAAGCACATCCTCAAGGCTTTGGTCGGTGTTTAGTCCCAGCAGGGTCTCACTTTGCTGTGGTCCCAGATGGCAATCGGTGATCTGAATCAGACGCACTGGTAGTTCTCATTCCCGGTTTGTTTAAGTCTGGTTGATATATTTTAGTTATTAATGGCGGGCTTCCATCCTGACTCATGTGGACTGTGATGTCAGAATGGATAAATATCATTCGCAAGATATACGCTAACCCGGGTTTTCGCCAGCCTGAGCCCAGCGAAAACATAGGTTTCTACGTTAAAAGATGTAAATTTTGTGAAGGAGATAGAACTACCAGCAATATCAGAATTGAAAACTGGTGTCGGGAGTAAACGCCTGCTCAAGGCACAGATTTAACCACTCCCCCAAAAAGCGGTTGAGTTGGTATTTTTCGTCGCTCTGGTACATAGATTGGTTGGGGTACTCATAACGGGGCCGCAATCGCTTATGCCCCTCCCATGCCAAAACTTCAGCCAGTTTGGCGTCGTGATACATCCGCAGGGTTAATTTCGGCATCGCCAACCACTCTGAGCTGATACCCACACAGGTACGACTCAACTCCAGGGTAGTGGTGTAAGGCGAGCGCTCTAGAACACGCAATAAATGCAGCCATTGGTGATCGCCACGAGCCACGATAAAACGAAATTCATTCCGGGATTTATCAGCAACCAGCTTGGTCAAACGCATGTAATTCGCCTCACACTCCGCCATTTGCAACGGCAAATCCACCTTATAACGCTCTTTATAAGTCACGTAATCAGGTTGAGGTTTCTTAACACGCAATGTAAACATAGATACCCATAAGGCTGGCTAAAAAAATCGGGCTCGTAATAGTAATGTAACGCCCTAAATATACACAGCGAATAATTAGTGCTTGAGCAAGAGTGTCAGCCAGACTCATCCCCAAGTCAATGGGTGAAAAAAATTATTACAAAGTAGCGCGTAAGCGGCTACGATTTAACTGTAGCCATTGCAAACAAATGAGCGCTGCGGCGTTATTAAATTTTCCTTGTAATAACTCGGCGAACACTTCGTCCGCCATAAATACGTGCACACGAATATCTTCGCCCTCTTCCGGCAATCCGTAAACACCACCAGCTTGACTTAAATCGCACAATCCGCAATAAAGATGCAATTTTTCGTCACAACCGCCGGGGCTAGATAAATAATTGCAAATGTACTCCAACGCATAGGGCTCAATATTTGCTTCTTCTTTTAGCTCGCGCCTCGCCACATCCTCCGGTGATTCCCCTTCCTCCAGCATACCCGCGACCACTTCGTAGCACCAGGGTCCATTAGGCTCGTCCAATGCTCCCACACGAAATTGTTCGACCAGACCGATTGAATCGCGCGCTGGATCATAAAGCACCACGGCGACCGCTTCACCACGCACAAATAATTCGCGCCCAATTTCTTTACCCCAATCACCGTTAAATAATTTGTGGCGAAGAAAAATTTTTTCAACACGAAAAAAACGCTTATACATTTCTTCACGACGAATAATTTCTACATCGGCGCGCGTGAATTCAGGTTTTTTGATCATGATAAGTCCTGTTAAACACCCCCCCATTTTGTGGAAAACGGGGGAGTAAGAAAACGAAAGCTATTGGAAAGACACTGCCATCTGGAATTAAACCTTGTGGTACAGCTCCGCCCCCTGCGCCATAAACTCTTTGGATTTTTGCTGCATCTCAGCTTCCACATCAATCATACGCACCAATTGATCCTCATTAATGCCCTCCACATTTACACCCTGTTGAGCGGCGTAATCACGCACTTCCTGAGTAATTTTCATGGAACAAAATTTAGGGCCGCACATAGAGCAGAAGTGTGCAACTTTGGCAGACTCTTTCGGCAAGGTTTCGTCGTGGTAGGAGCGCGCAGTGTCCGGGTCCAGACCTAAATTAAATTGATCCTCCCAACGGAATTCAAACCGCGCTTTGGATAACGCGTTATCGCGCAATTGTGCACCCGGATGGCCTTTCGCCAAATCGGCAGCATGTGCAGCAATTTTGTACGTGATGATACCTTCTTTCACATCATCTTTATTAGGCAAACCCAAATGCTCTTTTGGTGTTACGTAGCAAAGCATGGCGCAGCCGTACCAGCCGATCATGGCGGCACCTATTCCAGAAGTAATGTGATCGTAACCCGGGGCAATATCAGTGGTTAATGGGCCAAGCGTATAGAAAGGTGCTTCATCGCACACTTCCAATTGCTTTTCCATGTTTTCCTTAATCATATGCATAGGCACATGACCAGGACCTTCAATCATCGTTTGCACATCGTGCTTCCAGGCAATTTTCGTCAACTCACCCAGGGTTTCCAATTCGCCAAATTGCGCTTCATCGTTCGCGTCCGCAATCGAACCGGGACGCAAGCCATCACCCAACGAAAAACTTACATCGTAAGCTTTCATGATTTCGCAAATTTCTTCAAAGTGGGTGTAAAGGAAATTTTCTTTGTGATGTGCGAGACACCACTTCGCCATAATGGAACCACCGCGCGACACAATACCTGTCACACGCTTGGCGGTGAGGGGAACATAACGCAACAATACGCCCGCGTGAATAGTAAAATAATCCACGCCCTGCTCTGCTTGTTCAATTAAAGTATCACGGAAAATTTCCCAGGTCAGATCTTCTGCAACACCATTTACTTTTTCCAGCGCCTGATAGATTGGCACAGTACCGATAGGCACGTGGGAATTGCGAATAATCCATTCACGCGTTTCATGGATATTTTTGCCGGTGGACAAATCCATTACCGTGTCTGCACCCCAGCGTGCACCCCAGGTGAGCTTTTCCACTTCTTCTTCAATGGAAGAACCCAATGCCGAATTACCGATATTGCCATTAATTTTCACCAAAAAATTGCGCCCGATAATCATCGGTTCAACTTCCGGGTGATTGATGTTAGCAGGAATAATTGCACGACCACGCGCCACTTCGCTGCGCACAAATTCCGGGGTAATTTCATCCGGAATACTTGCACCGAAACTCATGCCGGCGTGCTGTTGCTTGAGCACACCCAGTTCACGTGCTTGCGCCAGCGCCATATTTTCACGAATGGCGATGTATTCCATTTCCGGAGTGATGATGCCTTTTTTAGCATAGTGCATTTGCGACACGTTCATACCGGCTTTGGCGCGACGCGGCTGGCGAGTCAGGTTAAACCGCAGATGATCGAGCGTGTCGTCACTCAAGCGCTGCTTGGTGAATTCAGAGTGACTATCTTGCAACACTTCAGTGTCATTGCGCTCTTCGATCCAGCGCGTGCGCACTTCTGGCAAGCCGGTGCGCAAATCAATTTTTACTGTTGGGTCAGTGTATGGGCCGGAGGTATCGTATACACGGACAGGTGCGTTTTTCTCGCCACCAAACGCGGTCGGGGTATCGTCCAGCGTAATTTCACGCATGGGCACTTGAATATCTTCGCGTGAGCCTTGCACATAGATTTTTTGTGAACCGGTAAAAGGTTGAATAGAGGCTTGATCCACCTCGGCGGTTTGGCTCAGGATTTTATCGACGCTGGTATTCATAGTGTCCTCGGCTTTTTTGTTAATTCGCTGATTTAATTAATATCAATATGTTGGTTTGATTTATCAAACCCAATTCATGGAGCAAGATCAGGGAGCAATAAATTGCGCCCCTACGGATGAAATTTATAAAAGTGGTGAACTGGGCCAGAGCCCTGCCCTATGTGTAATTTTTCTGAGTGCAGCAAGGCATTGTGCAAATAATCTTTGGCTTGTTTAACCGCATCCTGCAGCGACAAGTGTTTAGCCAGGCCGGCGGCAATGGCCGATGCCAACGTACAGCCTGTGCCGTGGGTGTTTTTGGTTTGCAGGCGCGGCGCAGAAAAAATCTCAACCCCGGATGTGGTCACCAACACATCACTCGCCTTGGCGCCGTCCGTATGACCACCTTTCATCAACACTGCTTTTGCACCCAGTGCCAATAATTTTTCCCCCTGTTTTTGCATTCCTGATAAATCAGTCGCGACAGTTTCATTCAATAACGCCGCAGCTTCGTGCAGGTTGGGGGTGATTAAAGAGGCAAGCGGAATTAATTGTTTGATCAAGGTATCGATCGCATCTTCCGCCAGCAATCGGTCGCCACTGGTCGCCACCATAACCGGATCAAGTACAAACGGGATCTGTGCATGAGGTCGCAAGGATTCTGCCACTGCCGCAATGATTTCAGCGGTCGCCAACATGCCGGTTTTGATCGCTCCTACGTGAATATCGCTCAACACCGACTGGATTTGCTGTTGCACAAATGCCGGCGGAATGGGCAACACCCCTTGAACTCCGAAGGTATTTTGCGCGGTGAGCGATGAAATAACGCTGCAGCCAAACACCCCCAAAGCAGAAAAGGCTTTGAGATCGGCTTGAATACCCGCACCGCCGCCGCTATCGCTACCGGCTATGGTTAAGGCAATGGGAGTGAATTCTTTGGTCATTGATTTCCGCAACAAAAAGTGGGCGCGGAAACAGAGAAAAACGCCAGACAGGCCAGATGCTTTGCTTGGAGGCTCTCGTTCCCTACGCCGGTACTAACCGGATCAGGTCGGCGGGTATATCTCAGCTAATAGCGTGACCATTAGCACCCCGACAAGAAAGTGGGCAGTCTATTGGAGTTGGTAGGTAGAGTAAAGCAAGAACCCCTCTCGCCTATTAAAGGAAGAGGGGTTCAAATCCCGGGAAAAAAGAGCTTTCGGCACTGCCCCCCTTTGATAAGGAAGGGGGGGGCAATAATCGAGGGTTATTTTTCCTGAGTTTTTAACAAGCCTAGCTTACCCGCCAACAACGCGGTAGTTGGAGCCTGAATCAGAATGGTACCCAGGATGAAGATAAAGGTAATCGCACCCACCACGTCAATACCAGGCACTTTCATACCAGCCAAAATACCTACCAGCGCTGCGGGAATTACCCCGGTTTCGCGTGTCCAGCTCATAAATACCAGCTCTTTCCAGGTCCACTTGGCGCGACGATCAGGTCCAGCGCAGAGGAATACCGTGACCGGGCGCGCGATGAAAATAAAGATAAACAGCAGCGCAATACCAACGCCCAAGTACTCTTTCAACAAATGGAAATCAACTTGCGAACCCAACAGGATAAAGATGAACATCCGCATCAGCAGCGCTGTGTTGCCCACATAGTCTTCCAGGTACTCGTGCTCATGATGGTCCATGGGTAAGCTGAATGACTCTTTGTTGCCAATCATCACACCGCAAGTAAATACCGCCATAAACCCGGACGCACCAATTTTGTCAGCCAGCAAATACACTGTGATTACCGCCAAAATGATCACAAACGGCGTTACCTCACGGAAAATACCCAAAGAGTTATGAGCCATCAGGAATGCCGCGGTGTACCCCACTATCGCCCCCAGCACCAAGCCCATACCTGCTTCATAAGCCAACTCACCCAGAGAATGCGTAAGGCTAAAGCTTTCGCCGCCGCCCATCACATAGGCTACCACCGCGAAGGTAGCAATCGCACCCATAGCGTCATTCAACGCAGACTCGCTCATTACCGTTTGCGATACGCGATCTTTAATCGGTACTTGTTTAAAGATGGGTACCAGGGTCGCCGGGTCGGTAGATGCCGTAAGTGCGGCGAGTACCAGTGCGATGGCAATCGGAATCCCCATCCACACGCTGGCCACCGTCATAATGGCGCCGGTAATTAACACCCCTGCAGTGGCAATAACCAACAAGGTGATCCAGATTTCCTTTAATACGGCGAAGCGCAAGGTCGCTCCGCCTTCAAACAGCAAATAACAAGCACCAATGGTCAGGATCAACTGGTTCATCGTGGAGTCTGCCGGCACGTGAAGCACCCCCCCGATGGTCGGCCCCAAACCGATCCCTATAAGAAGAAACAAGACGATATCGGGCACTTTGATTTTTTTGGCGATCACACCACCTAGCAACCCCGTAAAAATAATTATCCCGACATACATCAAGTCGAGCTTGGCGATATCCAGTGAAGACATGGCAACTCCGTTATAAAGGTTAAAAGTAAAAAATGAGCAAAACGAAAAGGGACATATCTTGCCGGGAGCGGAATGGGTTATCAGTCAATACTTCGCTCGGAAAATACGGCAATAGTGCTGGGCAGACGAAATCGTCAAATTAAATGCACAAAATGGGCGCGCATGATAAGAGCTGCCACCGGTGTGACGCAATCAAACATTTATAGACCAATGCGAAAAATTCGCAATTTGGCAATAACTCGAACTTTTTCTACCGAAAATCGAACCAAAGAATTCCTTAGAGGTAGCTAAAGGTAAGGATGACCCTGTTCAGTTGTTACAACCCCTGACATTTTTTGGGCGGGTGAATCTATATGCTGTGCAGTTACATCTAACCCTGTGTGGCAAGCATTGCACGTGCGTAGGCAATCGGTATAGAAAGGTAAAGTAAGGTTGAGACTTACATTTGTAACTTCACCCTGAGGCATTAGGACTTTACTCTTGCTACCACTGAACTTACGTTCACCGCTCGACCCGACACTGGCAAGCGGCTACACTCCACGCAACCGGATAACCTGTTCCTTAATAGTATTTTTAACAGTTAATCGAAAACGCGATTAACAATTAGCCAGGCAGTACCCTGGTGCCGAACTGGAATTCTTAAACTCTGGACTTTGGAACCCTCTTATGAAAAAGACCAAGCTTTACCTGCTCGTCAGCCTCTTCTCCCTGACCCCTTTTACCGTGAGCGCCAACAGTCTGTTTGATGTCTATGACCTGGCGTTACAAAACGATGCCCAATTAAAAGCTGATAAAGCCAAATACGAAGCCGGATTACAAAACAAAACTATCGCTCGCGCCGGCCTCCTGCCGCAGATTAACGCAGGCTACACCATTGGCAACACTGATACCGAATCCACCAACAACCTGAGCAATAGCACCACCAAGACTGATCTTGATAGCAAAGGCTGGGACATTTCCCTCACTCAACCTTTGTTCAATATGGCTCTCTGGTACAACTACAAACAGGGCGCCAAGTTGAGCGAGCAAGCTGAAGCCGTATTTGGTGCAGACCAACAAAGCCTGATCGTTCGCGTTGCTGAAGCCTACTTCAACGTATTGCGCTCAATTGAAACTCTCGAAGCAACCATCGCTGAGGAAAAAGCACTGGCTAAACAGCTGGAGCAGACAAAACAGCGTTTTGAAGTGGGCTTGACGGCGATTACTGAAGTACACGAAGCACAAGCAGCGTTCGATAGTGCTCGCGCCTCTACTCTTGAAGCGCGCGGCAACCTGGGCATAAGCTATGAAGCACTGGAAGTACTGACCGGCAAACCGGAAGACAAGGTAGCACCGCTGTCAGCGAAATTCCCGGTGGTAAATCCAACCCCGGCTTCACGTGCTGATTGGGTGGAGTTCTCCTTGAAAAACAACTACAACCTGAAAGCGTCCAGACTGCAGGCTGATGCCTCGTTACAAAACGCCAAAGCCTACAAAGCGGGTCACTTGCCCAAGGTTGGAGCGAGTCTCGGATATTCTGACAACGATACTGACGGCACCTCTGACGGCAACCCAATGGATGTCTCCAAAGATGGTAGCTCGGTAAATATTGCACTCGAAGTACCTATTTATAGCGGTGGCGCAACTTCAGGTCGCAGCCGTCAGGCTTATGCGCAATACACCCAGGCACAAGAGTTGTTTAACAGCACCCAACGCAACGTAATTCAAAACACACGGGCACTACACTTATCGGTAGAGACTGACGTTGCCGCCGTTCAAGCACGCAAACAAGCAATTGTGTCTAACCAATCAGCATTGGAAGCCACCCAATCAGGCTATGAAGTGGGCACCCGCAATTTGGTAGAAGTACTGCTTGCACAACGCAACCTGTATCAAGCGCGTCGTGATTACTCCAATGCATTGTATGACTACGTGATCGACACTATCAAACTGCGCGAAGTGGCAGGTATGCTAACACCGGCCGATGTGCAGGAAATTGATAAATGGTTGTTGGATGATTCGCTCGTAAGCCGTAGCAAATACGAAAACTAACCGAGCAATTATTCTCCGAACCATTATCGATTTACCAATAAAAATGCCGGGCTAGTTCCCGGCATTTTTATTGGTATCAATTGCTGTAATTTAACTCAACAGTTTTACCCGTTCGCGCACTAATAATAAATTTAGCTGAATGGAGTTACCCATGTATAAGCAGTTATTGTGGCAATTCGTATTAACACTCGCGGCCGTTTTTTTAAATTGTTCGGCGCATGCGCGTGCCACTGACAAAGCCAGCAACGCTAGCGCCAACCAATCGACACGCGCGGTGCAAGCCTATCTGGCTGCACTCAGTAACAATTCGATTCCCGGCGTAATTGCCGGGCAAAACGCGGGTCATAGCAGCGATTTACTCAGCACGGAAGGATTAACAGGGTATGCCCCGCTCATTCTTGATCTGCAAAAAGCAACGGGCGAAGCACCGGGCATGATTGGAGTGGATTACGAGCACGATAAAATCGCCACGCCCGCACAATTATCGGCGGTGAATAAAATTTTAATCAACTACTGGAACGCTGGCGGATTAGTCAGCATTAACTGGGCGCCACACAATCCCTGGTGGAACGACGAAACAGACATCGCACATAACGCCGGAATCTGGAGCGACACGCGCACCAAAGGTGGCGATATGAGCAAGGTAGAGTTAACGCAGCTTACTAATCCAAATTCCGCCCTGCATGATGTCTGGCACCGCAAACTGGACCGTATTGCCACTGCATTAAATGAATTGCAACAAGCCGGTGTGGTGGTGTTGTGGCGACCACTACAAGAAATGAATGGCGACTGGTTTTGGTGGGGAATAAGCAGTGCACCGAAAGATCCGCAACCCTATATTGATTTATGGATCGACATGTATCACTACCTCACCGTAGAAAAAAAATTAAATAATTTATTGTGGGTCTATTCACCCAATCAAGGCCCAACGTTGATGGAGCGGCTTTTTATCAAGCCAATTGATTGGCGTTATCCCGGTGAAAACTATGTGGACATTGTTGCCGGCACAGCCTATAACGATGACTTAACCATCCGCGATTACCAAGCCTATCAGCAATTTAATAAACCTATCGCTATAGCGGAATTTGGCCCCGTCGCCGGCGGCCCCCTCAGCCGTAGAGGGGAGCTGGACACTCAGCGTTACGGCCAGCAACTACAACAAAAATACCCTGCCATGGCTTATTGGATGAGTTGGTCAAGCTGGGATAACGGCGACGGTACTCAGGAATACCAGTCACTGATTCACAATAAAAATGCACAATTACTTCTAAAAAATTCTGCGGTTATCACACAATCACGTATTAATTGGAAACAATTTTTAAACTAAAAAAATTGAAAATGCCAATCTACTGTAGTGACACTCAAATCATTGCAGTAGCGTACACTCGTTCACAAAAACGATATCTGTCTGGTAAAGAAATTCCATTCCAGTAAAAAATACGTATAGTGATTTTGCTTTTCGCCGTACCAAGAGCACTAATAACTATAAAAAAGTCTGTACCTGTATTTCTGGAAAGCGGTAATTCCCCTGAAGATTCAGACTTACTTTGTTTCGGTCAATCCGTCTTTTTATCTTTCCTATAACTTGACGAGATTGTAATCATGCTAAAAAATTTATTTATCACCACCGCATTGCTCGGCTGCGCTGCCAGCGCATTTTCTGCATCCAATCGCCCAGAGGGCTACGTTACCATTTGCAAAATTGGCGAAACCTGCTCCGTGAGCAGCGCAACCAATGTTGCCTTTGGCGCTGCCGACAAATTTGTTTATAAAATTTTAAGCGGCAGTTTTAGTTGTAGCGTTGCCACTTTTGGTTCTGACCCAAACCCGTCCAAATCGGTAAAAGAATGCTCTATTCCGACATCGGGTTCCGGCGGCACTACATCTTCTACACCATCATCTTCCGGAAGTAACAGTAGTAGCGGTGGCTCGACTGGCAGCATTACCGGCGCAACCTGCGGCTCAGGTGGCAGTACCGTTAATGTAAGCGCAACGATAGTTGTTTCAAGCGGCACGTACGATGGCGGTTGCAAAGTATTTAACGCAACCAGTGCATTGGGTGACGGCAGCCAAAGCGAAAGTCAAAAGCCGGTATTTCGTGTCGAGAACGGCGCAACGCTCAAAAATGTAGTGCTTGGCAATAACGCAGCCGACGGCATTCATTTTTACAATGGCGGCACCATCGATAATATTCGCTGGACCAATGTGGGAGAGGATGCAATGACCATTAAATCCTCAGGCACTGTAAATGTGAAAAATATATCTGGATACGCGGGTTCAGATAAATTTATCCAGGTGAATGCGGCATCTACGCTGAATGTTTCCAATTGCGTGGTAGACAGTATGGGTAAATTCCTTCGGCAAAACGGTGGCACCACCTTCAAAATTGCCGTCAGTGTAGACCGCTGCCAAATCTCCAACATGGGCGAAGGTATTTTCCGTACCGATAGCTCCACCAGCACCGCAAAAATTACCAATAGCCGTTTGCGCAACGCCGGTTCTATTTGCATAGGCAAGTGGGCTAGCTGCACTAGTTCGGGAATTACGAATTATTAATGAGTAGATTTTTAAAATCGGAAATTTTTATTAATTTGTAGTTTCTGCGCAGATTAATTAAAAGTAGCAATAAAAACGCCGGGGAAATTCAGGCCCCCGGCGTTTTTTATTTTTCCTTTTGGCCGCGCCAGGTTACTTCAATACCGTATTGATGTGTGCGAAGGTTTTATCCAATGCACCGCGATTCTCCACCGCAACCCGCAACGCATTTTCGCCTTTGCACTTACGCAATTTAGCATCAACGACCAACTCGTACACACTGGCCGCCAGCTCATCGCTACTATGAACAATCGCCAACCCATCAGCTGCATGTAAGAGCGCTGATACCTCCGCAAAATTAAACAGATGCTCGCCACTTAATAAAGGTAACCCCCAAGCCGCTGGCTCAATAAAATTATGCCCACCATTGGGCACCAGGCTACCGCCCACGAACGCAATATCACTGGCACCAAACAGCAGCATTAACTCACCCATTGTATCACCCAGCAGAATATCCATATCCGCCGAAATCTCAGCGCGACTGCGACGCATGGTGCTAAAACCGCGCGATTCGCACAACTGCCCTACTCGTTCAAATCGCTCCGGGTGACGCGGAACCAAAATCAATAATAACGAATGCGCGTTATCACCCAATTTATTGCGCACTGCAGAAAAAGCATCGAGGATAATTTCATCTTCACCCTGATGAGTGCTGGCAGCAATCCATACGAGTCGTTCACTTGCTACATTGAATTTTGCTTTCAAATCAGCGGCGCGCGCACGCAGCTCATCGGTAAGTGTTAAATCAAATTTGATATTCCCCGTCACACGCAGTTTGGCCTCAGGCAAGCCGAGCTGGGTAAACCTTGCCGCGTCAGTCGTATTCTGGATCAAGGCTAACGTCAAATTATTTAACATCGGCGCAGTCAGCGCAGAAAAACGCGCATAACCGCGGGCTGATCGCTCAGACAAACGTCCGTTAATTAATAGCGCGGGAATTTTTCGGCGCGCGCAAGTAGCCAGGGTATTCGGCCACAACTCGGTTTCCATCACCAGATAAATGGCAGGGTTGATACGGGCAAAAAACCGGGCCAGTACATCGGGCACATCATAAGGCGCATATACATGAAAGACTGCATCTCCCAAAGTCGCCCTCACCCGTTCGGAGCCTGTGGGGGTGGTAGTGGTAATTACCAACTGCAGGGACTCATCAGCCAGCAACCGGCGAATCATCGGCAGTGCCGCTAAAAACTCACCGACCGACACCGTATGCAACCAAATCACCTTTTTAGTTGTGCGCAGATGCGGAAAAAAGCCAAACCGCTCAGCCCAACGGCGCGCATAAGCGGGTGCCGCAAAAGAGCGCCAAACAAGGCGCAATAAAATAAACGGCAACAACAAA
Organism: Cellvibrio sp. KY-GH-1; assembly: GCF_008806975.1. Taxonomy (NCBI): domain Bacteria; kingdom Pseudomonadati; phylum Pseudomonadota; class Gammaproteobacteria; order Cellvibrionales; family Cellvibrionaceae; genus Cellvibrio; species Cellvibrio sp. KY-GH-1. The sequence continues at coordinate 5,337,280 of NZ_CP031728.1, read as the reverse complement.
TAGAAAACACAGGAATAGAGAATACGCATAAGCTGGCCAACCCCAAAAACAGGCGCAAAGGATAACAAAAAAAGCTGGGGGATTCAGGTACCAATAACCCCGCAAACCTAGACCTACACTAATTTCAAGTCATGGGATCATATGGCAAGCAGGCAGCTATAGATTTATAGTGCGCAGCCTCAGTTTAAAAAAGCAAGAGAGCAATAAGAATGAAGGAACCACTAGCATTACTACTTATTTTAATGACATCAATGTTCGTTGTGGCGTTTGCATGTCGCATGTGGGCGGTTAAATGTGGTGAGGTAAAGCTGTCTCATTATGAAACGTTTCACATCAGTAAAGAGCCAGCGTACGTTACCAAAACAACGAATAACCTGAACAATTTATTCCAGCTCCCACCTATTTTTATTGCGGCCTGGGTCCTTGCTTTTAGCTTAGGTTATACGAGTGACGCGCTCGTGTTTAATGTCTGGGGCTTTGTTATTTCCAGATACATTCACACACTCGTGCATTTAACTATCAACCAGGTATTGGTGCGGTCACTCGTCTTTAGTGTTGGCTTATATTTTTTGGCGGCAATATGGATTGAATTGCTTTCGAAAATCTAATGCTAAAAAAATTATTGCGCAACTGGCTCCAGAATAATGCGCACAGGGCTACCGAGTTTTATGTCACCACGCACACGATAACCGGGTGCCGCTTCGCGCATTTTCTGGTAGATCCAACGGCCCTCAACATCGGTGCGCGCAATGATCATCGCCAGACTATTTGTCTCTTTCACTTTGTTAGTCACTTCGGCAATTCGCGCAAGAATTTTGGGATCATCTTTCCCTACCAGACTCGCATCCAGTAGAAATTCATGAGCACCGCCGCGATAAGGTTCTACCGGAGGCGCTGATTTAATTTGTTCGCTGAGCCCATCTGACACTTCTTTAATGAGCAAATTGGTTGGATCAACACTACGTGCATTATTCAGCATGGTGGTCGCCTGCGAATAATTACCGCGCGCCGCCGCCTGCCGAGCAAGATCTACATAGCGCATTACAATCCCCTGCAAGCCACCTTTTGCACGCTGGTTATTCGGGTCCAACTTGAGTGCCGCGCGAAAATAATCGTATGCATTGTCGTTTTTCGGCGTCAGCAACATGTTTTGTGACAATGTGTATTCGCCATTAAGAATCAGCATTTTAACCACCTGCTGCTCTTTGGTGAGCGGCGCTGGCGCTTGCACGACGGGTGCAGGCGGTGGGGGGGGCGGAGTTTTTTTCTTATTCATCCAGAAAGGTGTTTGGCAACCCTCCAACCCCAATCCAACAACAATTAACAACGCGCAACGAAAAACAATGCTCGACATAGGAAAACATCTCTTGGGAAACCTGTCCAAAAAATACCGACTTGCTGATAAACAACACTTGCTGTAGCAACACCGGCAATTGTTGATGACTTTACAGCAGCACAGAACAGGCAAATAAAATTTTCACGAAATCGCGACATCCAGGGAATGATAGCCATTGCCCAGTGTCCATAGGGTCGCGTATGTTACTGTAACTCTGCCTCGCAGACACCCGGAAACCATCATTACTCTAAAGAAACTGACTATGCTTTCACGCCTGATTTCCCTCTCACTGCAATCCTGGCTGCTGGTTACATGCCTTTGCGCCAATGCCGCTGATGACCCTTTCGCACCCAAAAGCCAGAGCTTTAACCAATCCCCGGTCTCGCTGGACAATAAAATCGCCGCGCAAGATGAGTTTCTGCCCGTAGCTCAGGCATTTGTTCCCACCTTTTCCATAGAGCAGGGAAAGCTATTGCTACATTGGAAGATCGCCGATCGCTATTACCTCTATGAAGAGCGATTCAAATTCAAAGCCGACGAAGGCATTAGCCTCAACCCCGTTTATACAGCGGGTAAAATGAAGTACGACGAGTTGTTCGAGCGCGAGACCATGGTGCACTACCATGAGGTGAGCGCCAGCTTTGACCTTAACGGAATCGCTAAACCATTTGTACTCAAGCTAGAATATCAAGGCTGCGCCGATGCGGGGCTTTGCTACCCACCACAAAAGAAAACCCTGGCTATTGACCCCGCCAATGCCTTGGTGGTTGAGCAATCTACTGCGGCAGCCATGCCAATCTCCAGTGAAGCCACCAATGCTGCCGCGGCAAGTGATTTAGCAACACCACCACCCCCGTCCGCAACTAACTCCCCCACAGAATCTATCTGGCTGTTACAAGCAGTGATTTTTGCTTTGCTGGGCGGCGTCATCCTGAACCTGATGCCCTGCGTTTTCCCGGTGCTCTCTATCAAGGTAATGAGCCTGGCAGCCGCTGATCGGTCGCGCCTGGCCATGCACGGCTGGGTGTACACCTTGGGGATAGTGGCTTGCTTTGTCGGATTCGCGATAGCGCTATTACTGGCACGCAAAGGCGGCGAAGCAATTGGCTGGGGCTTCCAGCTGCAATCGCCCGGCTTGATAGCTGCGCTGACCTATCTGTTTTTCGTGATGGGACTAAGCATGTCTGGAGTGATTCATTTCGGCGGCGGACTGATGGGTATCGGGCAAAATTTGACGCAAAAATCCGGGTTGAGCGGCTCTTTCTTTACCGGCGTGCTGGCGGCGGTTGTCGCCAGCCCCTGCACCGCCCCCTTTATGGGGGCGGCATTGGGTTTCGCTTTGACCCAACCCGCGTATGTTTGCATCACCATCTTTGCCGCACTGGGCTTTGGGATGGCTCTACCACTGTTACTGCTCTGCTATCTACCAGCACTCGCCAACCGACTGCCGAAGCCCGGCGCATGGATGGACAATATCAAACAACTACTGGCCTTCCCGCTTTACCTTAGTGCCATCTGGCTTTTGTGGGTCTATGGTCGTCAAACCAGCGTTACCGGAATGGCGACGCTGACCACTGGCGCTGTACTTATTGCCTTTGGCTGCTGGCTCTGGGGCAAACAAACTACCGGGCTCTGGCAGATTATTCGCCGCCTGTTAATGACAGCCAGCTGGTTAATTGCGCTCAGCTTCTTGTGGCAAACATCCGTCACAACAGAGAAAACCCAACAAACTGCCGGCCGTTGGCAGCCCTACAGCCCCGAGTTATTAGGCGAATTGCGCGCCCAAGGACGCCCGGTATTTATCAACTTAACCGCCGACTGGTGCCTGACTTGTCTTGCTAACGAACGCGTAGCACTGCATACCGAATCGGTAGAGAAGGTATTTGATGAATTGAATGTGGCAACATTAAAAGGCGACTGGACCAATACCGACCCGAAAATTACCGTACTTTTACAGGAATATGGCCGCAGTGGCGTGCCTTTATACCTCTGGTTCCCGGCGGATCGGGCAGGAAAGGCCGATGTATTACCGCAACTTTTAACGCCAGACCTAATCACTCGCCAATTAAAAGGGCAAAAAAACTGACATTTCGCCGATGATTAGCGAAAATAAATACAGATAGCAACTTTTTATAACAACTTCCCTAATCTTGCCGCTAACGGGGCGGCAAGATGCAGGGATAATCTGCTAAAACAGCTATTTGAAGCCAAATTTTTACCGCGCCCGAGACTAACTTCTGCAATCTTGCAGCGATTTTCGTCCATCTGAATAAAATTTCGCTGTCATCGTGGACATATCCTTTTTTTTGCGGCAAACTCCCCCTCACTTTGAATTTCCGGATGGGCGATTTAATCAAATTGCAACAATTCGCTGCCAATTGACCAAAATCGCCGCATAAAGCAGAAAATCACCCTAGGAACATTGCCAATGGCAACCATTTTGGTATTACACGGCCCCAACCTGAACCTGTTAGGGCTGCGCGAACCAGGAATCTATGGTGCGACCACTCTTGACGATATCAATCGCCACCTGACGCAGATTGCTCAAAACGCTGGCCACCATTTGCAAACCCTGCAAAGCAATGCCGAATACGAGCTAATTGACCGCATTCACGATGCCCGTAAAGAGGGCGTGGATTTCATCATTATCAATCCCGCTGCTTTCACCCACACCAGTGTCGCCCTGCGTGATGCCTTGCTGGGTGTAGATATTCCGTTTATTGAAGTGCACTTATCCAACGTGCACAAGCGCGAAGCGTTTCGTCAGCATTCGTATTTTTCTGATGTCGCCCAAGGCGTCATCTGCGGCTTTGGCGCCACCAGTTATGAACTGGCGCTGCAAGCCGCACTCAAACTTGTGAAATAGTTTTTCTTTAACCTTTTGGTCTGACCAAACCAACTACAACAACCTGTTGCCAGAGAGGACACCATGGATATTCGCAAAATTAAAAAACTGATCGAGCTACTGGAGGAATCCAACATCGGTGAGTTAGAAATCAAAGAAGGCGAAGAATCTGTACGTATCGCCCGCAATAGCGGCACCACTCAATATTTCAGCGCACCCGCGCCTGCTTTTGCTGCACCAGCTGCTGCCCCCATGGCAGCTGCACCTGTCGCAGCCGCTGCTGCACCGGCCGCCGCACCAGCAGCTGCCACTGCCAGTTCAGGACACGTAGTTCGATCGCCGATGGTAGGCACCTTCTATCGCTCACCAAGCCCAGGCTCACCGGCATTTGTCGAAGTTGGCAAGTCAGTAAAAGTGGGCGATGTTATTTGCATCATTGAAGCCATGAAGATGATGAACCAAATCGAAGCTGATAAATCCGGCGTGATTGAGGCTATCCTGGTAGAAGAAGGCAACCCCGTTGAATTCGACCAACCTCTGGTAACGATTGTTTAACCGCTACCCAACAGAGGATTCGGTCCATGTTTGAAAAAATTCTGATCGCCAACCGCGGCGAAATCGCACTGCGAGTCTTGCGAGCCTGCAAGGAGATGGGCATTAAAACTGTTGCTGTCCACTCGCAAATCGACCGCGATTTAAAACACGTACGCCTGGCGGATGAGTCGGTATGCATCGGCCCCAACCCGTCACCCAAAAGTTATTTGAATGTGCCGGCAATTATTGCTGCGATGGAAATTACCGACGCCCAGGCAGTTCACCCCGGCTACGGTTTCCTTGCAGAAAATGCTGATTTCGCCGAGCGAGTGCAGAAAAGTGGCTTCACCTTTATCGGCCCGGACCCAGATGTAATCCGTATGATGGGCGACAAAGTAGAAGCCATTAAAGCGATGAAAAAAGCGGGCGTGCCCACAGTCCCAGGCTCAGACGGTCCACTACCGGATGATGCCGAAGAGTGCATGAAGATCGCCAAACGCATCGGCTACCCGATCATCATCAAAGCGGCTGCCGGTGGTGGCGGGCGCGGCATGCGCGTAGTACACACCGAAGCCGCACTGATTAACTCCATCCACGTTACCCAGGGTGAAGCTAAAGCAGCATTTGGCGATGGCACTGTGTACATGGAAAAATTCCTGCAGAACCCGCGTCACGTGGAAGTACAGATCCTGTCTGACGGCCAGGGCAGCGCCATCCATTTGGGTGACCGTGACTGTTCACTGCAACGCCGCCATCAAAAAGTATTGGAGGAGGCACCTGCACCGGGAATTCCGCAAGAAGTGCGCGAAGCTACTTACGCTGCCTGTGTAAAAGCCTGTATCGACATCAAGTACAAGGGCGCTGGTACGTTTGAGTTTTTGTACGAAGATGGCCGCTTCTACTTTATCGAGATGAACACCCGCATTCAGGTGGAACATCCGGTATCAGAAATGGTCACCGGCATCGATTTGATCAAAGAGCAAATTCGCGTTTGCTCAGGCTTGCCATTGTCAATCAAGCAGTCTGACATAGTAATTAAAGGCCACTCTTTTGAGTGCCGTATCAACGCTGAAGATCCAAAAACCTTTATGCCTTGCCCTGGCTTGGTAAAAGGTTTCCATGCACCCGGCGGCTTAGGTGTTCGCGTTGACTCACATCTCTACAACGGTTATACAGTTCCGCCGAATTACGATTCAATGATTGCCAAAATTATCACCTACGGTGATACACGTGAAATCGCCCTGAACCGTATGCGTAATGCGCTGGACGAAACTATCGTGGACGGCATTCGTACCAACATTCCACTGCAACAAATGCTGGTGCGCGATGAAGCCTTCCGTAAAGGTGGTGTGAACATCCATTACCTGGAAAAGAAACTCGCCGAATAAGATTGGTGATTTCCGATCTGTAGGGGCGCGATTTATCGCGCCCTTTTACATTTCAGGGCACTAGTAAATGGTGAAATACAAATTTGCGCAGAATCTTTATGATGGGCGCAAGATTTTTGGGGTGCAATAAATTGCACCCCTACAACCAAATCATTATCAAGAAATACATTTTATGCCTTGGCTGCAACTGAAAATTATCACTCCGCGCCGTTACGTTGAGTCACTGGAAGACTCATTGCTGGCTTGTGGTGCCGCATCGGTTACCCTGCAAGATAACGCCGACCAACCTATTCTCGAGCCCGGACTGGGCGAAACCCCGCTCTGGGATAGCGTGAAAATAACCGGCCTGTTTGATGCCGAAATCGACACCGCGAAAACCATTAAACTTGCAGAGCGTCGTTTCGGCAATCCACTACCCGAACATTATTGGGAGCAATTGGAAGACAAGGATTGGGAGCGGGAGTGGATGGCAAACTACCATGCGATTCGTTGCGGCGAGCGCCTGTGGATTTGCCCCAGTTGGCAGCAGCCGCCGGAACCCGATAAGGTAAACCTGATGCTTGACCCGGGGTTGGCATTCGGCACCGGCACCCACCCCACCACATTCTTGTGCATGCAGTGGATTGACCAACAGGACTTCAGTGGGCTTGAGGTGGTCGATTACGGGTGCGGTTCAGGCATTCTAGGTATAGCCACATTGCTACTCGGCGCCAAGAAAGTTATTGGGGTAGATATAGACCCTCAGGCGCTGCTCGCAACCACTGAAAACGCTAAACGCAACAATTTACCTGCTGATGTAATGCCGGTTTATTTACCTCCGGATTGCCCCGCTGAGCCAGTTGATGTAATGCTCGCCAACATTCTCGCCGGTCCGCTGGCTGAATTGGCGCCTACACTAAATGCAATGACCAAAGTTGGTGGTAAATTGTGTCTGTCAGGGATTCTCGCCATTCAGGCAAAAACAGTTATGGCCGCCTACGAACCCTGGTTTGAATTTGACCCAATCGCAGAACAGGAAGAATGGGTGCGCCTGACCGCCACCAAAACTCGCGCCTAAAGCGCCAGATAACAGTGAGACAGTTGGCATTGCTGACGGAGACACGCCCGACCAACTGTCGCCGGAATTTACCGCACGTCTCACGCTGGTTACACTGGCAAGTATCAATAATAAGTTGACGTGGTTTTTTAAGGGCCTTGATGTATGACCTCTGCCAGCAACCAACAGATCACCCGTTGCCCAAAGTGTGGAACGGCTTTTCGCATTACGCAGACTCAACTCCAGTCCGCGAAGGGCGCGGTGCGGTGCGGCTCTTGTTTGAATGTTTTTAAAGCAATGGATTATCTGGTTGCTCCGGTTGCCACCTCATCAACGCCAACTCAACCAGACACCCAACAATCAAAACCGCAAGCTGTACAACCGGCAAAGAGTCCGGTAACGCCTGAACATCAGGCCACCAAACCCAAAAGCGATGCGACCAACAACCCCCCTCAGGCAACCGCCTCCAAGCCTGTTACGCCACCAGCATCACCCAAACCAGCACCAGCAGCAACCACACCCACCAACAAACCCGAGCAACTCGCTATTTTGAGCAGTATCAAGCCATTGCCAATTACCCCACCGGCACCCAACATTGCGTCGCCAAAAACAAGCACGAAGCCTGAGCCACAAAAACCCGTGGTGCGCGTTCTGGATAAATCCTCACTGACGCAGGGGGATGACATACTCATCAGCGATGATATGGAAGAGTCAAAGTCTGAAACCAAGAGCTACGAATTTGATGGCTTTATGGAGATAGACGCGACCCCCAAGACCGAAGTTTCATTGTTCGAACGCAAGATACGCGATTCACATAACATCGGGGAAACACAGCAGGGTACTGACGAATCCTGGGCAGAAATGCTAATTGAAGACGAAGACGAGGACACCCCCAAATTCGCAACCCAACGCAACTCTGCGATTCAGCCAGAGGAAGACCCATACGACCCGTATGCGTCCGAGCGAAACCCGGAAGCGCCCTCAACCCACGTGGAGCAGCCAGCTAAATCCACCAACCCACCCGGCCTGGTGTTTAGTCTGATTGCCGACACCGATACCTCGCCCCAGGCAATTGACCCCGAGTCGAGCCATTCCGCTGCGCCCGCAGGCCACAAGCAGGAAGAAGATGAGTTTATCCTCAGCGATGAGCTGGCCAATATCCCCAACAACTCAGGCTTCAAGCAACCATTAGTGACAGCAACCGAAACCCCACTTGACCCCAGTATCTTTGAAACACCGGACAATACTGCAAGTGACGATTCCGGCAAACGCCAAGTCAAAACACAACCCAAAATTCGCGCTTATGATGGCTCACGCACTGCGTTGTTAATGAACATCATGCCTGCACCCATTGAGTTTACCGCTAAACGCATGCGCCGTTGGTACCAGCGTAAGCTCTGGCCCACCTTGAGCCTCTTGGCACTGATTGGCTTGATCGTACAACTTGGCTGGTTCAAGTTTGAATATTTCAGCCGCGTGGAACCCTATAGAACTGCCTATACATTCCTGTGCCCCTACTTCAAGTGTCAGGTTCCGCCATTGGTAGACACCCGCCAGATCAGCGCATTTAATCTGGTAGTGCGCGAGCACCCGGAAACCCAAAGTGCGCTAGCTGTTGATGTAATGATTATGAACAACGCACCCTTTGATCAACCCTACCCTGATCTGGTGCTGGTATTTACAGATATCGACGACAATGAAGTCGCTTCTCGCCGCTTTCCCCCCAAGGAATATCTAGGTGGAGAAGCCGCTGGCAGCAGCTATATGCCGCAGAAACAGCCCGTGCACCTGACACTGGATTTAGTTGACCCGGGTGAGAAGGCAGTGAACTACCATATCTATATTCCACGCCAATAGACACAATCGGCCATACTCGCATCTAGACGACTAGCGCAACAATTGGCAATGGGCACAAGAGCATTTGGTCATGGACAAGGGCGTTAACGGCGAACGAATCAACCACACACTTCCCCATTATTCGGTTTCCCGCCGCGTGGGGCTGTTGCTATGTTTTGCGTTTTCTATGCCCGCCCTTGCAGAAAACACATCTGCTGCGCCCTCCCCTTCAGCGCTGATCGTTACCCACAAGCTACCCGAGATTACCAGTAATGAACGAGTGCTCTACGAAGTAGAGGCACTACAATTGGCACTGGAAAAAACCCGGGCGGAATATGGCCCTTATGAGCTACGGGGAATACCACCTATGAACCGCGCTCGCACCATCGCCGCCTTGCATAACAACATTTACCCCAATTTGATTTTGCAAATGAGTTACGAGGACGATCTGGCCGAACAGGAAAAGCTCGCGCACATCCCCTTCCCACTCGACCGCGGTGCACTTAGTTTTCGGATCTGTTTTATGCGCGATGAGCTGAAAACCAAAGTCAGCAACATCACGCGCAGCGAGCAACTTAAACAGTACACCTTTGGCACTGGTATAGGCTGGGCAGATACCAAAATCCTGCGTTACAACCACCTGCAAGTTATAGAAGCCAATAGCGTGGTCAATCTGTTTCGCATGACCAAAGCTGGTCGCGTGGACTTTTTTTGTCGCGGCCCATCGGAATACCACTACGAACACCAGCATGAGAGCAGCCTGGGTCTAACGAGCGACAGCCAAATGGCGCTCTATTACCCACTACCCAAATTCTTTTTTACCCACAAAGATAATCAGGCCGTGCTGGCGCGAATTAAACGCGGCCTGGAACTCGCCTACAAAGACGGGTCATTCAACAAGCTCTGGTACAAACGCCATCATCAGGGACTCACGGAAGCCCAACTGCAAAAACGCAATCTGGTGAAAATGGAAAATCCACTGATTAAACGCTTGTCGCGCGATTACGAAACCTATCTTTACGACCCCCTCACCGAACAGTAATAGTCACTGCCCCAAATCACTATTTTTTGCAACCCGAAATCACTAAAAAAGCCCGTTTTTATCGCTCAAAAAAACGGCGGTTTTTACGTTTTTTACGTTCCCAACCCCCGTCCAAACGGGTATCATGGCGCCCCTTTAATGCAGGGGCTCCGCTCAGTTTTTAAGCGGAGTGATTCCGATAAAACCAGCCTTTACGGCACAACGGCAAAAAAGCGTAATCACAACACGTGTTTAACATCGGCCCCTATTGCATAGATTCCAAAGTCATACTCGCACCTATGGCGGGGGTGACTGACCGGCCCTTTCGCCAATTGTGTCGCTCGCTGGGTGCAGGGCTGGTGGTATCGGAAATGTTAACAGCGGACTCCGCACTCTGGAGTAGCCGCAAAAGCAGTCTGCGTATGGATCACACAGGCGAAGCAGAACCGATTGCCGTGCAAATTGCCGGTGGCGATCCGGAAATGATGGCGGAAGCAGCGCGCCTTAACGCTGCTAACGGAGCCCAGATTATCGATATCAACATGGGCTGTCCGGCAAAAAAAGTATGCAAAAAAGCCGCGGGATCGGCCCTGCTCAAAGATGAGCAACTCGTAACAGATATTCTGCACGCCGTAGTGAGCTCAGTGGACATTCCTGTCACACTGAAATTTCGCACTGGCTGGAGCGATGAACAACGCAACGCTGTGCGTATTGCACAGATTGCCGAAGCCGCAGGTATACAAGCGCTTGCGCTTCATGGTCGCACCCGCGCTGACGCCTTTTTAGGTGACGCCGAGTACGACACTATCGCCAGTGTCGTTAATGCCGTGAAAATTCCGGTGTTTGCCAATGGCGATATAGATTCACCGCAAAAAGCCAAAGCTGTGTTGGATCACACAGGGGCTGCGGCGGTGATGATTGGGCGAGCCGCTCAAGGCCGTCCCTGGATCTTCCGGGAAATTGCGCATTACCTGCGTACCGGTGAGCAATTACCCGAACCATCCCTGATGGAAGTCAGGGATATTTTATGTACCCATCTGTGTGAGCTGTACCGTTTTTATGGTGAGTTTATGGGGCCGCGTATCGCGCGCAAACATGCGAGCTGGTATTTGCACACCGTCCCTGGCAGCGAAGTATTTCGCAAAACCTTTAACGCGATAGAGACCGCAGAAGAACAACAAACCAGCATTCAAAATTTCTTTGAACAGCTGCTTACGAAAGAGGAAAAAGCCGCATGAATACCGCAACTTTCTTTGCTGAATCAACTCCAGCACAAGCTGCCAACCAACAACCCGTTCAAGCTCAATCACTGCGCGGCTGTGTAGAGCAAGCCATGGATAATTATTTCAAGCATTTGGATGGTCAAGACGTTAGTAACGTATACGAAATGGTACTCGCTGAAGTAGAAGCCCCCATGTTGGAAATCGTATTGAAGTACACTCGTCACAACCAAACCCGCGCTGCTCAAGTATTGGGTTTAAACCGTGGCACTCTGCGTAAAAAATTGAAGCAATACGGTCTGCTGTAATTTTTCCAGCGCCGCATGGCAACTAAAAAAAGGGGTGGTGATTCGTTTCCACCCCTTTTGCTTTTTAGCGACTCTTATTTTTTGTACACCCGTTTTCCGCTTTAACTTTCTCATCTACTACTTTTACATCTACAGGAATTGTGTATGTCTACTTCTGATCTTGTTGCCGTAAAACGCGCCCTTATCAGTGTCTCGGATAAAACCGGTATTGTTGAATTCGCCCAAGCCCTGCACACCCAAGGCGTGGAAATTCTATCTACCGGTGGCACCTTTAAATTACTCACCGATAACAAGATCCCTGCGATTGAAGTTTCCGACTACACCGGCTTCCCGGAAATGATGGATGGCCGTGTAAAAACCCTGCACCCGAAAGTGCACGGCGGCATTTTGGGCCGTCGCGGTATTGATGAAGGCGTAATGGCACAACACGGTATCAACGCGATTGATATGGTCGTTGTCAATTTGTACCCGTTTGAAAAAACCGTTGCCAACAAAGATTGCTCACTGGAAGACGCGGTAGAAAATATTGATATCGGCGGCCCGACCATGGTCCGCGCCGCGGCAAAAAATCACGCCCACGTAAACATCGTTGTGAATGCATCTGACTACGCCACTATTCTGGCGGAAATGAAAGCGAACAATGGCAGCACCTCGTTAAAAACCCGCTTCAACCTCGCAATCAAAGCCTACGAACACACTGCGGCATACGACGGTGCTATCGCTAATTACTTTGGTCGTTTGGTAGAAGGTGGTAGCGCTGATTTCCCGCGTACCTTCAACACCCAATTTATCAAAGCACAAGAAATGCGTTACGGTGAAAACCCGCATCAAAAAGCGGCTTTCTACGTGGAAAAAAATCCACAGGAAGCAAGCATTGCCACTGCAAAACAATTACAAGGTAAAGAGCTGTCGTACAACAACGTAGCCGATACCGACGCTGCATTGGAAACCGTTAAGTGTTTCACCGAACCAGCCTGTGTGATCGTGAAACACGCCAACCCTTGCGGTGTTGCTGTAGCCGCCAATATTAAAGATGCTTATGACCTCGCCTACGCTACCGATACCGAATCGGCGTTTGGTGGCATTATCGCTTTCAACCGCGAATTGGATGCAGAAACCGCCAAGGCAATTGTAGAGCGTCAATTTGTGGAAGTCATTATTGCGCCGAGTGTTTCTGCTGAAGCCGTTGAAGTCGTTAAAGCGAAACAAAACGTGCGCCTGCTCGCCTGTGGCGAATGGGGAACTGAGCGCATCGGCGGCTTGGATTACAAACGCGTAAACGGTGGTTTGTTGGTGCAAGATCGCGATAACGGCATGATCACCGCTGCAGATCTAAAAGTTGTGAGCAAACGCGTTCCCACTGAAGCAGAACTGCGCGATTTATTATTCGCCTGGAAAGTGGCGAAATTTGTTAAATCCAACGCAATCGTCTACGCCAAAAATTCACAAACCATCGGCGTTGGCGCCGGCCAAATGAGCCGTGTAAATTCCGCGCGCATCGCAGCGATTAAAGCAGAACACGCTGGACTGCAAGTTGCTGGGTCGGTAATGGCTTCCGACGCTTTCTTCCCATTTCGCGATGGTATCGACAATGCTGCCAAAGTGGGTATTGCGGCTGTGATCCAACCCGGCGGCTCTATGCGCGATGCAGAAGTAATTGCCGCTGCTGACGAACACGGCATGGCAATGGTGTTCACCGGAATGCGTCACTTTAGACATTAATAGATCGCATCACGAATAATTTGCGACATTGCTTTTGTAGGTTGGTGGTGAGCTTGCGAACCCCAACAATGGTTGCGGTTAGATGGTCATGTTGGGGTTCGTTCCTTAGCCTACGCGGCTCGCCCCAACCTACATGAACAACTTAAAAAGAAATTCAATTTATGAACATATTAATTATTGGCAGCGGCGGCCGCGAACATGCCCTCGCGTGGAAAGCAGCGCAGAGCGCACAAGTAGAAAAAGTATTTGTTGCTCCAGGTAATGCAGGCACCGCACTGGAAGCAAAATTGGAAAACGTTGCGATCGACGTTTTGAATTTTGAAGCCCTGGCAAATTTTGCTGAACAAAATAACGTTGGTTTAACCATCGTTGGCCCTGAAGTTCCGCTGGTCGCCGGTGTGGTGGATTATTTCCAAGCGCGTAAATTATTGTGCTTTGGCCCCAGCAAAGGTGCCGCGCAATTAGAAGGCTCAAAAGCCTTCACCAAAGATTTTCTTGCGCGTCACAAAATCCCTACTGCCGACTACCAAAACTTTATTGAAGTGGAGCCTGCCCTCGCTTACCTGCGCGAGAACGGTGCTCCGATTGTTATCAAAGCGGATGGCCTTGCGGCAGGTAAAGGTGTAATCGTTGCTGAAACATTACAACAAGCTGAAGACGCCGTGCGCGATATGCTCTCGGGCAACGCGTTTGGCGATGCCGGATGCCGCGTCGTTATTGAAGAGTTTTTAGCAGGCGAAGAAGCCAGTTTTATTGTGATGGTCGACGGCAAAAACGTATTGCCAATGGCCACCAGCCAGGACCATAAACGCGTTGGCGATGGCGACACTGGCCCCAACACCGGCGGCATGGGCGCCTACTCACCTGCCCCTGTTGTAACGCAATCCGTGCATGATCGTGTGATGAAAGAAATCATTTATCCAACCGTGAATGGTATGGCGGCCGAAGGCAATACCTACGTCGGCTTCCTCTACGCGGGCTTGATGATTGATGCTTCTGGCGCACCTAAAGTTATCGAATACAACTGCCGTTTTGGCGACCCGGAAACCCAGCCAATTATGCTGCGTTTGCAATCCGATTTGGTTGAACTGTGTTTGGCTGCACTCAAAGGCGATTTGGATAAAACCACCGCCGATTGGGATGCGCGCGCTTCGGTTGGTATTGTATTGGCTGCAGGCGGCTATCCGGATAGCTACAACAAAGGCGACGTAATTTCCGGTTTACCAACAACTGAAGTTGCCGGCGAAAAAGTTTTCCACGCGGGTACCGCACAAAAAGATGGCAACACAGTCACGAATGGCGGCCGCGTACTTTGCGCCACGGCATTGGGCAACAGTGTTTCGGATGCACAACAACGCGCCTACAAACTCGCTGAAAAAATCAGCTGGAATGGAATGTTTTATCGTAATGATATTGCGTACCGCGCTATCGCACGCGAGAAAAACTAAGTCATCCGACCCCAGGCGCTGAAGCCAAGTTCTTCAAAAAAAACGCAGCATTAAACAGTGCTGCGTTTTTTTCGCTTATTAAACCGCCCTACCAACCCAATTGCGGCTCAATGTAGTAGTGAATTCCCGCATTATCAAAATAGGGTTTTAGTGATTTCATCCGCTGGGTAAATTCCTGATAATTGCGTGCAGATTGATTCGTCCAGGCAATTTCCGCTACCGCTGCAAGGCGCGGCCACATACGATTATCCATTGCTGCTTCTGATGAGACGAGCTCGCTCCAAACCGGCGCTTCTATGCCAGTGACCAGTGAATATTTTTGTGGGTTAAAACTGTAAACTCGTTCCAGCGGAACACCCTGCTTGCGACACCATGTATAGGTTTCAGGTTGACCATTGACGTTGCCGTGATCCAGATACAAATAGCTACAGGGAGACAGGATCAAGTGGATATTGCGATCAGTCGCCGATTTAATGTCGTAATCGTCATTCCACAATTGCAGCAATGTATTTGGTGCAAGATTTTTTCCCGCCGATGCTTCTTCCCAGCCAACCATCGTGCGATTTAATTCTTTAATAATCTGACCAGCCTTATCAATAAACTCACCATACAATGCGTGCTTAATTTCATCCCCACCGATATGAATATATTGCGATGGAAATACATTCACCACTTCGGTCAAAACATCCTGTACAAATGGATAAATGACCTCAGGCTTGGTAAGACACAACGCACTGAAACCGACATTAAGGCCGATGTATAAATCCAGATTACTTACATTATCGCACGCTAACTCGTTGTATGACGCAATTGCAGCTTGCACATGTCCGGGCATATCCAGCTCGGGAATAATCTCTACATTGTAGTTCGCCGCATAGGCAACCAGATCTTTCAGTTCTTCTTGAGTATAAAAGCCACCAGGGCCGCCACCGGCTTGTGTGGATCCACCCACACTGGTTAGCTTCGGATATTTTTTTATCTCCATCCGCCAACCCTGATCATCCGATAAATGCAGATGCAATTTATTCAGCTTGAATGCAGCCATTCGCTCAATATGTTTTTTTAAATATTCAATACCGAAAAAATGGCGCGCGACATCCACCATACTGCCGCGCCAGGCATACTGGGGCACATCCGTAATACTTACTCTGGGCAATTTATACGACGCTTGCCTGCCAACCGGAAGTAATTGCTGTAGAGTTTGTAACGCATAAAACAACCCTGCATCTGTTTGTGCGCGGATACTGATATCGTCTGCAATAATTAAACTGTATCCCTCATCACCCAAGTCCGCTTGATTAACCAATGACAAGCGAATTTTAGCGGCTGCGGAATTCACGGAGTTAATCCCCAGGGAGTTCAGCAAACGCATCACGGCCTGATTGGCAGTGGGTGCATTAGCATCCGTACTCAAAACAACTTCTGCGCCCAGATCAAACACGCCATTATGCTCAATCACTTCCGCGGGTAATGGGACCAGGGCTAACTGTGTGGCAGCGCTTGAAAACGTTTGGCTACTGGCTAGCGCAGCTGATGAGTTTGCGGATGTACTCTTTGACGTCCCCGAAGATCCACCGCACGCAACTAGCGAAAAACAAAACATTAATAAGATATATCTATACATGGTTGACTCTCACTACTTATTTTTTTAATGGGTTTTGTTGACTACCAGCAACGGTCAAATTGCCTCAACCAATACTAACCAGAGCAAAAATACTCTGAAGGATGTTTATCAATTCTTTACCCGTTCGTGAAAGATGCGATGCAAATAAAAAGCCCGCATTTGCGGGCTTTTTGGTTACCAATCCGCTAAAACTTAATTGACACGAATCGGCAGATAAGATGCGTTGTTGGTAGAAACAGTTTCAGTCAGCGCATTGTCGTAATCCACAATTGCACCCACCCAGTAATTGGTCCCCGACGTCAGATCGGCAGGAATTACCAGATTGCTTTTGAACGTGGCCGGTTGATTACGACTTAAGGTTACCGTGCCAGTACCAATCAAACGATCTGCCGTGCTAATCAAATTATTGGTAGAAACATAGTAAGCAATTTTAACTGTTTGGCTGGTTTTGCCATTGTTCTCGCCGGTTAATTCGAGCTGTACTGACTGGCCTTTATTGACGCGATAACGGCGCTCACCAGCATCGTTAAACCAGCTCAATACCGAGCCACCGGAAGTAAACATTTGCGTAGGTTGATGCGTGGAGTACTCGCCATCCTTACCCAAATATTTAAAATTAGTCAGCGACAAATCTTCCATAGCACCAGCTTGCGCACCATAAAGGATAACTGAACCCTCTGCACCATCTTCACCTAAATAGGAGCGTGCGGTGTCACCGTTAGCATGGATGTGGGTCCAATCTTGACCCATGATGCTGTACCAGCGATTTTCGTGCAGCAAACCCATCGCGTGTGAAAATTCATGTACAGCGGTTGTTTCAAAGGGACGGAACATGCCACCAAAAGCCCACAGATTGGTTTTGCTCATTGATGTGGTGTAAGACTCGGCAGTGTTAAACACTACATCGACTTCATCAATACCATAGTGCCAACCGAAAGCCCAATAGCAGTGATACCAGGTTAATGCACGTGCTGGCGCGCCGCCGTGTACATCCGGATCGCTGGTAAACCAGGTTTCATTTTGTCCGTTATCGCGACCGATAGACGTATCGCCAAACACCAACGAAAAATTAAAATTACTGGGGTTGTCGTTTACACGGTTAATAGAAGTTTGTAACGAGTTACCAAATGCGGAACCTGATGGAAAACTCACATTGCTCGCACGCATCGTTACCGAATTGCTGCCCCATTTAATTTTGTTGCCATCGCAGGTGCGCCAACCAACCGCGCTCGCGCTCATTGCGCTCAGGGTCATTACCAAACCAAGTGACGTTAAGAGTAATTTTTTCATGATAGTTTCCTTGTCATTAGACATTTAAAAAAGTGAGTAATTAAAGAACCGGGTTGCCGCTATTTTTGCGAATCGCTTCCTCTTCCCAACGATCGAAATCGCTTGGAGTCGTCGCACGACGCAACAAACCTGGCGCGCTCTCAACAGGCGCGGCTTCGGGAGCCATGGCCGCAGATTTAAACTCGTCTTTAATCGATGCAGAAATAAATACCGGTGTATCCGCACGTGCGCTGGCGACTTCCTGCGCTTGCTCACGTAACTCGGCAATAAATTGCTCTGCTTTTACTGCAGTCGCGGGTACAGCAGGAGAGACAGGTTCACGCGCAACACTGGCCAAGGCGTTGGCACCGTGCCCAACTTCACCCTTACCGTCGGCTTCAGTAGCGATCACAGCAGAGGATATCGCGTAGCTGCTATCCGTTTTTTCGATAATCGCACGACCATCATCACTCGCCAACACACCATCCAGATTGCGGAAGCGACCGGATGTGCATTTCGCTAACGGGCAGATGCTGCTGTTATTTTTGCTGGCGAATAAAATATCGGTATCGCCTAATTGAAATTCCGGGGTTTCAGATACTTCCAGATAACGAATCACTTCGCCTTTTTGTTGGCGGCCACCCAGAAAACGCAAGGTAACTTGTGAGCCATCCGGACGACCGGAGATCACTTGATCAACGTCGTAGGTCACAAAGGTATGTGGGAGACCATCGGCAGAGTCTTTGTATTCCACGCCCACAACCTTGCCAGAAAACACCAAATCCGATTGCGCCAACAAATCGCGCGTTGCGATACTGGTGGTTTTTTCCGGGGTTGCTACAGCAGCAGAAACAGACGATGCAGTTAGAGCAGATTGAACGGCCAGAGCAGATAAAACTGCGAGCCACAGCGGTGACTTTTTCATAAAAATTTCCTTTTAGGTTAGTGATGCGCCGACATCATCAGTCGACGGTGATCAGTATAGGCGGCGGCAAAATCATTCCCCGTTAATTAATCCCCACCGCCTTGTGAAATATTCACAAGGCCTTGCACAAGCGTTTATAGTGGCGACTATTGCGCAGGATAAATAAGACTATGCTGACCACATTAATTAGCCACCCTAGTTGTCATGAACACCAGATGCCCGACGGCCACCCGGAATGCCCCGGGCGAATTGATGCGATATCTAACCAACTATTAGCGAGCGGCATTGATGCGCTGCTGTATCAGCGCGAAGCACCAGCGATTACCGATGAACAATTATTGCGCGTTCATAGTATTGAACATATCCAGAAAGTTACGCGCGCGGTGCCGCAATCCGGTATTCATTTTTTTGCCGATGACGTTTATCTATCACCCCACACATTGACGGCCGCACGTCACGCCGCCGGCGCCGGTATTTTGGGTGTGGACATGGTAATGCGCGGCGAAACAGATTCGGTGTTTTGCAACGTACGCCCACCGGGCCACCACGCTGAACAAGCACGCGCCATGGGATTCTGCATTTTTAACAATATCGCCATAGCCGCAAAACACGCTTTGGAAACCTATGGATTGGAGCGCGTCGCCATAGTGGATTTTGATGTGCACCACGGCAACGGCACTCAAGATATTTTTTTAAACGAGCCACGCGTGCTTTTTTGTTCCAGCTTCCAGTACCCGTTTTACCCAAATACTGAAATTGACGATGTACCCGCAAATATCATCAATACTCCCCTCCCCGCCACCTGCCGCAGCCAAGGCTTTCGCGATGCCATTAGCAGCCAGTGGCTACCAGCGCTGGAAAGCTTCAAACCGCAGCTTATTTTTATTTCCGCCGGCTTTGATGCCTATATCGATGATGACATGTCGTCTATCAGTTTGGTGGAACAGGATTACACCTGGATCACCCAAAAAATGCGTCAGTTGATGGATAGCAGCAAGCTTTATCCCACCGAAGAGCAATGCAAAGGCATAGTGTCTATGTTGGAGGGTGGTTACGATTTATTGGGCTTGGGCCGCTGCGCGGTTGCACATATCAAAGCCCTGGCAAAACTTTAACGCCCGCGGAATAACCCTGAGGTTCGCAATCCCTCACCATCGGCTTCGAATTAGCCTACATTCGCCATACCTTTTACATACCAAAAAAAATCTCTTTTTTTTCAAAAACTTAGACACCCCTTATTAACACCCGCCAACTTTGTAATGACGCGCAATCACTGCACAATGATTTCGCGTTAACAAGAATTTCAAACCAGTAAGACCCAACACCAGCGCTGTAGCAATATCCCTGTGGCAGCAATAACGCCCTTGGAATAGCAGCGTAAATCCCGTTCACTTAATGAGAGGTTTATATGCAATTCATTCTGAAAACTGCTCTGCTTTTTAGCTTGCTAATAGGTGCTACCGAAGTGATGGCTGCCAAAACATCTGAGCCTTCACTAAGCCTTGTATGGCAAGTAACCGGGCTGGACATCCCCGAATCAGTGTTGGAAGTTCACCAGGGAGGGCAAGACTTTTTCTTGGTGTCGGTACTCAAAGGCGATTACTACAGCAAAGACGGCAATGGGGATATTGCGAAGATCAGCAAAAATGGACAGTTGCTGGATAGCGCTTGGGCCAGCGGTTTAAATGCCCCCAAAGGCATGGCAATTTCCGGCAAGTTTCTTTACGTTTCCGATATCGATGAAGTTGCTGTTATCGACCTGAAAAGCGGCGCGATTGTTAATCTAATTCCAATACCGGGCTCTGCTTTCTTAAACGATGTGGTCGCCAATAAACACGGCGATATTTTCGTTTCAGACACGGGCGCAGGAAAAATTTACAGAATTCGCAACGGAGTTCCTGAGATTTATATCGACAACGTACCCAGTGCTAACGGCTTGGCAATCGAAAAGGATGTTTTACTCGTAGGATCAGGCTCCCAACTGGTTCGCTACAACACCGCAAGCGAAGCAACATTGATTACCCAAATGCCCTTCGGACTCATTGACGGCATTGCGGAGGTAAAATGTGATAGCTATCTGGTGTCTGTGTGGGAGGGACAAATTTATTGGGTGAATAGCGATGGAACCAAAACACTATTGCTGGACTCCAGCACTACCGGAATTTTTACCGCCGATTTTGCCTACAGCAAAAAGCGCAAACTCTTGGTCGTTCCGAATTTCTTTAGCAATACTGTCAGCGCCTATCGCGTAACATACTGATGCGCTACCCTCAGCCATAGGCGCGAAGGGCTAACCTGAGTGTATGGCTGAGGGATAAGTGGCAACAAATCCATGGACAATAAATCCATTAACAATAAATCCATTGACAATAAAAAAGGTAAGCAGTGCTATTGCAACGCGGCGCTGTTATCGATCTCGATAATTCGCGGTTTTTTTTGCAACAGGTTACGCCCGAGATTAAACAATTCGGTTCGCTCCAGTAGCTCCACCAAAGAACCATCGTCGTTGGCGATTGCTACCCCCTTTTCCAAACGCTGCGCCAAGTGCTCATCTTCCTTGCGCACAAAAAAGCCGTAACTAACAGGTTCCGAGTACTTCAAGAGCAGATTCGGTACAACCGCAATATCCTGCGCGGAAAACATAGCCAAATCCATTCCCACTTCATGTAATCCTCGGGTAATGAAATCAAACCGCTTCGCGGTTAACATTTTCATCAACAAACCAAAATCGACCGCGGTCACCACTTTAAAACCATTTGATTGCATCACACGAGTATCGGTCCAATTACTACCATTCCCCGCACTCCACCTATGCAAATCTTCGAGAGTTTCTATTTTTTTAAATTTATTAAGGTCAGATCTTCGGATAAGTAATGCACGATAATTATTCAAGTCATGTAATAAATTTACATCGATATAGCGCATTTTTTGCAGGCGCTCAGGTGTTGCCGATGCCCAAATAACATCTACGCCAGATGCACTTTGCAGCATGGCCCTTACGCGATCAACACTCGCCTCAAAAGGGCGCTGCCGGATAATAAAGTCACCATGGCTTGTACGCGTTTTTTCCAGTGCTAATCGCAGTACATCTTCATAATAACTGGTAATGTCGCTGCCATCACTGCTGGAGCGCCCGATGACACCGACCGTTAATGGCTGTGAACTGGCGCATACTGCAACAATAAACAGCCAACAGCCGATAAAATATTTAATGAAGGAATCAGATTTCAACCGCATAATCTTCTCATCGTTGTTACATTAGTAAATTGCACTAATCAGTTCACGCATTCTGTAAATCCAGCTTCATATCAACCAGACCTTCATCCCGATTAAACTTCACATTAAAACCCAGCTTGCGGGCCAGGTTTGCCATGCCTGCATTTTCCAGCATGGTCACGCCAATTAATTCTTTGGTACCTTGACTGCGACAATAAACAATCATTTTTTGCAACAGGCGCGCGCCCAACCCAATGCCTTTTAATTCACTGCGCACCGCCATGGCAAACTCAGCTTGGAGATTATCCGGATCAGTTTGCACCCGTACTACGGCAAGGATTTTTTCCACCAAAACATTTTTCACCACAACATTGTCATGCGCAACAGCGACAAAGGCCATATCACGCGCGTAATCAATTTGCGCCAAACGTGCCATCTGCTCGTGAGAAAATTGGGGTAAATCGGCAAAATAACGTTTGTATCTATCTTCTTTGGTTTGTGAATTATCAAATTCTTGCAAACTCAATTCGTCTTCCGGTTTAATTGGACGCACAATAATTTCCTGGCCGTCACGCAATACACAGGTCTCCTCCAATTCTTTGGGGTAGGGGCGAATTGCCAATGCAGCGAGACGATTGTCCAAGCGCAGTTTTACGCCCGCATCCACCACCTGCACTTGGGCACCCGCTATCAATACCGGGTTAAGCACTAATGAATCTACACGCGGATGATCAATCACAATTTGACTAATTTGCGTTAACAACAAACAAAGCGCCGGTAAATCAAACGCCGCATAACTTTCGCGTTCACGAATTTTTCCTTCCGCCAATGCCTGAATCACCATGTAACGAGCAAGCGCCATATTTAAAGGCGGCAAGGCCACTACTGCACTTTTACGAATAGACCAATGACTTGCCGCTTCACCTAACAAAATCACCGGTCCAAATACCGGATCTGTTTGTACTTGCACGCGTAACTTATGGGGCGTACCACTAACGTTCGTGCTATTTTTTTCTACATCCGCACCGGCAATGCCGTAGGCAGATAATAATTCCAGGGCTTCACCGGAACTTAACTGTACGCGATCTTCGCTCAGCGCCAATTCAATGAGTTGGTGCGCGTAAACAGGCTGATAAGGAACTTTATCGCTGATGGATTCCGGCGTTTCCGATAATAACTTCTGGTTGCGGCGATATTGCACCATGTGCATGAATGCCCCCACAGCACCTTCAGGTGTGCGGAAGGATGCAATGCCTGCGGCAGCAAAACGCAAGCGCGCTTCCTGGGCTGCATCCTCTCCCATCCAGTTAGCAAATAGGTTCGGTTTTTTACCGGGGTGATTGCGGTATACATCAATCACCGCTTCCGCAAAAATTTCACCCGGCGTAAGCGCCGACGGAGCTTGCATAATTAATACATTATCGATGCTGTTACTTTGCAATAACACATCTAATACTTTGCGATAGGTGTCAGGCGATGCATCACCCAGCACATTAATTGGGTTACTGGGGCGGCCACCGGTGTGAATAATTTTTTGCAATTGTTGCACGACAGCATCATCCAACTTCGCCAGGCGCCCGCCACGTTCCAATAGCGCATCCACAGCCATCGCGCAGGGGCCATTGCCATTGGCTAAAATAACCAATTGCTCACTGAAAATCGGTTTGCCATTGGCGAGGGTTTCTACCGCCGCCAGCAACTCGCGCAAATCGCCTACACGCAGCATACCGGCGCGACGAAATGCAGCATCGTAAACCGCATCCTCACCAATTTGCTCCGCTTGCAAGCGCGAAGTTACTAACGCCGACTCCGACCAGGTTCCCGCTTTAATGACCAGAATAGGTTTATTGAAGGATGCGGCGCGCGCAGAGGACATAAATGCACGGCCATCAAAAATGGCATCGATATACAACAAAATGGCAGAAGTATTTGGATCACGCCCGAGGAAATCGATCATCTCATCAAAGTCGATATCAACACCTTCGCCGAGCGAAATAAAATAGGAAAAACCAATGCGCCGGCGCTTGGACCAATCCAGCAAAGTGACGCACACGGCACTGGATTGTGATACCACAGCAATTTTCCCCGGTAGCGCGTTGGTGTGCGCATAGCTCGCATTTAATCCCAGAGAGGGCACAATAATACCGAGCGAATCCGGCCCCAATATGCGCACACCCCATTCTTTGGCAATAGCGAGCATTTGCTCCTGCAAGTTGGTGCCCTGCGCGGTGTATAAATTATCCAGCCCGGACGCAATCACAATGGCATTGCGTGTGCCTTTGCGTCCCAATTGCAAAATAATTGCCGGAACTCGCGTTGCCCGGGTACAAATAATGGCAAGGTCTGGAACCAGCGGTAATTCATCAATCGAGCGATAGGCGAGCACACCATTAACGGATTTGTAATGCGGTGTCACCGGCATAATCGGACCATCGTACTGACCCTGCAATAAATTGCGCATCACCGCATTGCCCGGGCGATTGGGTTGGTTGGACGCACCAATCACGGCAATGGAATGAGGCTTTAATAATTGCTCGATGGTTTTTACAGTCATAAATCAGGCTTTACCGCTCTAACTATTTTTACGGAATATTTCAGGATTAAGGCTCTTCATCTTCATCCATTTTTTGCAAACTCAATTCACCAAAACTGGTTGGCGGTGCTTTAGGTTCTGCAACAACAGGTTCTGCTTTGGGAACAACCACACCATCAGTCGCCAGTTTGATTCGCAAACGCAAATTATTGGGGGAGTCGGCATTGGCGATAGCATCATCAAAACTGACTTTACCAGCCATGTATAATTTAAAAATCGCACCGTCGAAAGTTTGCATGCCGAGATTTTCAGATTTCTCCATAATTTCTTTAATTTCAGTGAGGCGACTTTTTAAAATCAATTCCTGAATTGTTTTAGTGCCGAGCAATACTTCTACCGCCGCGCAGCGCTTTCCATCTACCGTGGGCAATAACCGCTGCGACACAAATGCACGCAAGTTTTGCGAGAGCCCCATCAATAATTGCGGGCGGCGCTCTTCCGGAAACAAATTGATGATCCGCTCCAATGCCTGATTGGAATTATTGGCGTGCAGGGTTGAGATCGCTAAATGCCCGGTTTCAGCAAACTCCAACGCATGCTCCATGGTTTCGCGATCGCGAATTTCACCAATCAGAATGACATCCGGAGCCTGGCGCAAAGTGTTTTTCAATGCCGCTTTATAACTGCGCGTATCCACGCCCACTTCACGTTGGTTAATTACACTGCGCTTATGCTTATGTACGAACTCCACTGGATCTTCGATGGTGATGATGTGACCACCGCTGGAAGAATTGCGATGATCAATCAACGCTGCCAGGGAGGTAGACTTACCCGAGCCGGTGCCACCGACAAACAACACCAAACCACGTTTGGTCATGATCACATCTTTCAACACTTCCGGCAGGCCCAGCGCATCGAATTGTGGAATATCCGTTTTGATATTGCGCGCAACAATCGCCACTTCATTGCGCTGCTTGAAAATATTAATGCGAAAACGACCTACACCATGAATAGAGATAGCGAGGTTCATTTCCAGTTCGTGGGTAAAGGCTGCACGCTGCTCATCATCCATGATGGCATTGGCAATACTCTCAATTTCTCCAGGTTTAAAGGGTTCACTGGTGAGCGGTTTTAATACGCCTTGAAATTTTGCACAGGGCGGCGCGCCCGTACTCAAGTACAAATCCGAACCATCTTTTTTGGCGAGGATATTTAAATATTGATCTATAGGTGTTGCCATGACTAGCTCCTGTCCGGGCGATATAACAGGAGAAGTATAGGCAAGAATCCCCAGGCAACAGGGAAAAGACTAGCGGCTAACCGCTGCAACAAATGCAATCTCCACCAACATAGCCGGGTCGAGCAATTCTACTTTTACACAAGCGCGTGAGGGTGCACAACCGGCCGGCAACCAATCCGCCCAAGCGGTATTGAGCGCTGTCACATTCTCTTTATCGGTAATGTAGATAGTGGCAGACAGCAGCTGTGACTTATCGCTGCCAATCGCAGCCAACGTAGTTTCTGCCTGCGCCAAAATCTGCGCGATCTGGTCCTCCATGGGCGCCTGAGTGTTATTAGGCACTTCAACAAAATGGGCTATCCCATTAAATACAGTAGCGTCCGACCAGCGCGGCGTGGGGTTTAAACGTTGGATAGTCATAGAGGGCCCAAATCAAGTCTGTGCAAAATTGCTTTGGCGCCTATAATAGCCGGCTTTTTCCCCTTTGCTCTCATTAATCCTGAAATAGACCTGATTCCGCTATGGCCATTACCGCTCTTGTTGCTCATCGAATTTATCGCCACTCTCCCGGCACGGCTTTTGAACTGCAATTGCGCGGTGAGCCATTCACCACTAATGGCAAATTGGAAGAACTCGCCTATGAATTGAAGGCGCAATTTATTCGCAAGGGCGGCAAAAGCTACGGGCGTTTTTCCGACGAACTCGGAGAGTTTCCCCTGCCCTCCTGGCTAAAAGATTCACGTGAAGAGCGCTTGAGCTTCCTGAGTTTTACCCACAAAGCCATGCAGCAATTCCAGCACGCGTTAGAGAGTGCAGAATCATTGCTGGATGCCTACGTATTCTTTGTGGAGGAAAAACTCGAAGTTGGCGATACCCTGCAGGTGTATTTGCTGGAACACTTGAGCGGTATTTATCTGGATGGTGAACTGGCAATCGATGAATCACTCCATCTGGATACCAGTGGCTTTAATTTGGCAGCCAAAGTTCAGCTGCAAGATTGGGCGGATGCCAATTCCAGCACCTACCTCACGCTCATCCGCTCACGTACCGATAAAGACATCGCCGATGCATTTACCCAATTCATCGCCTTTACCGACAAGCAAGACATCAAACAGGAAACCGCCGAATTTCTGAAAGTAGTTGATGATTTCAGCCAAACACTGGACGACACGGCTGCAAAACTGACACGCACCAAGGTGGTAAATTACTGCCTGGAGCAAAACAAAGCTGGCAAGGCCGTTACCATCGCTGACTTGTCGCAAAACCTCGCGGAAGAAGTAAAAAGTTACGAGCCAGATCGCTTTGTGCGTTATGTAGAAACCAGCAAGCCTGAAATCAAGCCAGAGTTCATCCCGCATGCCGGGCAAATACGCAGTTATGTGCGTATTAGCGGGCGCAATGACAACCTGAGCATGAGTTTCGCATCGGACTGTCTGGGACGGGAAATTGAATATGATGCAGATCAGGATGTACTGACGATCCGGAACTTACCGCCAGCACTCAAAGCTAGATTGATTAAGCACCTGAAAGAACTACACTAATCGCCAGTGGGTTTTGTAATCCCGGCCAACGTACAACAATAATGAGCATGAATATGCGGGATTTTCACTTTCTCATAACAAAATCGCTAACTCCTATAACAACTTAACCTAAGCAGTCGCTTGAATTAACAGACGACTGGTCATATATTTACACCATGAGCAAACGCGAACTGAAAAAAGATCATCTCCTGGATGCCGGCTTAAAAGTAATGGCCACGCGCGGCTATAACGGCACCAGTATTCAGGACATTGTCAACGCCGCCAACGTACCCAAGGGGTCTTTCTATACCTACTTCAAAAGCAAAGAAGACTTCGCCATTGAAGCGCTAGAGAAAGTCACCGAAGAACGTATGGAGCAGAATCGTCACTTGCTTAACAACCGCAGTATTTGCCCTCAAGAGCGGCTTACCCGCTTCTTCGTGGAAAATATCGGTGGCTGTGAAGAGAACCTCAATGGCGGTTGCTTCATCGGGAATATGTGTCAGGAAATGTCGGAGTCCAGCGAAGCAATTCGCATTAAAGTCCGCCAGATGCTGCGCAATAGCACCCAAGCTATAGAGGATGTATTGGAAGAAGCGCGACTTAAAAATGGTTTAAAAAGTCATTTGCCCTCCCCGATTTTGGCTGAGTTCCTATTTAATGCCTGGGAAGGGACCCTGATGCGAATGAAAGCATCCAAGTGTCGTGAGCCTTTGAACGCGTTTTTGACTGTTCTTCCCGAGTTGTTCAACAAGCCATCAGCTTGATCTAATTACCGCACCTGAAAAATGCCCAAAGGGCATTTTTTACCGGGCACTATAAAGACGACTGGTCGCTTATTTATAAAGCAAAAAATTTTGAGATACGGATTACTATCTCAAAAATTTTTCGCAGAGAAAACAAGACGACTGGTCACTTTATTTATCAAAGGTGCACTTTAAAACGTTTAGGTAACCATTAAAGAAGGAGTTACCACTGTGAACTCGCTAAGACATAGATCCAGATTTTTTGTCATAAAACATTTAATCGCGTTTGGATTTTTAGTTATTAACTCTATACCCGCCTTCGCCGAGCTACCTTTGCAGGGTAACGACGAGACTGAATGGATAAAAGTTGCCGCCTTGGTTGAAGAGGAAAAACGTCCGCTGTTGCATCTGGGTCATCAAACATCCAAGCCAGCGCAAAGCTGGGCGTTTGCGTTTGACAATGACGTACTGGTGCCAGGTAGTCGCGATCAGGATTACACCTATGGAATTAACTTTACCCAAACTGGTAGTAAGGCTCACGCTGCTTCAGTCTCTCTAAATAAACCGCTATTAGTGTTGGATGAATGGCTGGGAAATGAACGCAACTCACTGAGCATGCAAGAAACTTTTAGCCGGGAAATCGGGTTGTTCGGTTTTACGCCTGAAGATATAAGTACCAGTCAGGCGAACCCTAGTGATCGCCCTTATGCAAGTTTGATTTATATTTCCAGTTCGCGGGAACAAATTGATTTGGTTGATAACGTCGCCTGGAAAAGTACCCTGACCTTGGGTGCACTTGGACTGAACGTGGTTGGCGAACTGCAGAATGTAGTGCACGAAGTCACGTCTAGTGAGAGACCCCAGGGGTGGGATAACCAAATTAGTGATGGCGGGGAACTGACAGGTCGCTATGTGATTGCGCGCCAGAAATTCCTGGAGGGCTTTTCGGATAATCTTGAAGTAAAGAGCACCATTCAGGCTTCTGCTGGCTATTTAACCGAAGCGAGCTGGAGCTTAAGTTTTCGCAAAGGCAGAATCCACAGCCCGTGGTCATCATTTAATCCGGAACTGGCCAGCTATGGAGAAAAATCCTCTTACTCCAGTAACGCCAAAGCGGTAAATGAACGGTATTTTTGGGCTGGTGTCGCATTAAAAGCGCGAGCTTACAATGCCTTCCTGCAGGGACAATTTCGCGATAGTGCAGTTACCTATGACCACGACCAACTTAATCCATTACTGGTTGAAGCATGGGCTGGTTATACATTCGCCTTTAAGCAGGGCTATAGAATCAGCTATGTATTACGTGGGCACAGCTCAGAGATAGAGGAAGGTGCAGGAGATAGAAATCTACTTTGGGGTGGAATTATCGTAGCAAGGAGTTTGTAATTACTTAGAAAAAGCCCGACCTTCGGTTTAATTTAATGCTCAGGTCGGGCTTTAAGATTATTTTAGCAAAGCCGAATTTAACGCTTCCAATTTCGAACCGGCAAATTTTTCACTCGCGCGAGTCAAATCTTCTAGCGATACTTTTCGCACCGCCATTAATTCGCGCACCACATCATCGATACTGTATTTATTTTTACTTCGCTTGCGAATTTCCTGATCCAGATCATTTAATAACACAACAGCCCGAGCGGTAACTGGCCCGGTGGATTTACTCTTGCGCAGATGCTTTACCTCACTACCCCATTTTGACAAACTGCGAATAATTTTAGCGCGCCGCGACTTTGTCATTCCATCTGCACGATACAGTAGCTCAAATGAATAGAACTCAGCCAACCCTTCTGCTATCCAGTCATCATTTGTTGTCCCAGTAACCTTGCCACTAATACGCGTGACCATGTGGGTTAATTCGTGCAGTAAAGGGCTAGTTCCGTTTTCACTAACCAGAGGGCGATCTGAATGCAGAAATAGCGAGTTTGATGCAGAAAGTCCACCGCGCCACATGGGATCACCGGCACCCACCACCAATAATTTGTGCGGTGTGTTTTTGAAAGCTCTATGTAATTCCGGCCACACAAAATTAAAAAATGTAAGGGCATCCATACGACGCATATGCTGACCCGCAGGAGCACTAATTGCTATCTTTGTTTTTTTAACAGTTGCTCTGCGCGTCCCCACATTTCCAGCAACCATCCAACCGGTTGGGCGATCAAAACGACGCTCCGGATTATCAACCGTAAATGTGTTACCCGCTGTACGCTCCCAACCTGTTTCTACACTTTTCCATGTTTTAGGTAGGACAAATGATAACGTCGCCACCGAGTATGCATTTAGAACTTCATAGGTGTGCACTGCTGGAATTAAATCATCGCCGCGAAAGAGCGCCCAGTCGCTAGTCATTCTTGAGTCAAACTTTCCCGGAGAGCGCTCATTAGTTAACGCCACGAAATACGAAAGTGTTGCCTCGCCTTGCGGAAGCTCCCATTCAACTTTTTCTTCTTTAATGGTGAGCTTACCGTTCGCACGAATCTCAGAATAAATATTTCGCTCGTTACTAAAGCTGATCTTATGTAACAACTGGCCTTTATCAACATGAACTTTAACCAAGGCCCCGGCCTTTTCCGGAAGTAACGTCACAGAATAATTTAACTGATAAGGAGGACCATCAGCGGCACTTAACGAGCCGCTTAGGGAGCAAACAGCCGCCACGAGCAAATAGGATAAGATTTTTCCCAAATAATGCATTCTGCTAACCCCAGCGATAATTCATCAAAAGCAAAAGTTGAAGGTACTTTAAATTGCCAAATTCCTAATTCTTTAGCAATTATACCCCGTTAAGTATAACCGCTACTGAATGTAGTCAATTTCCTACAAACTAATGCGAAATTGGCGACTATCTACCAATGCACAATACCTAGATAATGATCACATCAAGGACGGAATAGAGCTGAAGGAAATGGCAGCAAGGAAGATCAAGGATTGTCAGAAGGATGCTGATATCGCCAGGATGCTATGAAAAAGGAATTAGGGACAACACCTGTGAGTTATGGAAAGCGCAAGGATGGAAAATCGGCAAGAAGCCGGACATCAAGGATTAGATATTAAGGATGCGACAAGAGGACGCGGAGCCAAATAGGGATATTGCAGGAGCGAAGAACGATAAGGAGAATCAAAAGGAAGTCACTGGGCTTCAGCAGGAAGCACATGTTAAAAGGACAGAGCATGTATCCAACAATGGATTCGCTGCGGGGCTTACAGTAAAGCCCCTTTCTTTTTTCTTGCAGCGATTAAAAGTTATCGCTTAAAAATTTCTGCGCTAAACGCGATGCATCCGTATTACCAGACGCCAATTCCGTTAATAACGATTTAGCCTTGGCTTTCTCACCCATCAAGAAATAGACCTTACCCAGATCCAATTGAGCATCAGGCACTTTGGCTGCAGCGGGGAAATTTGCAATTAGTTCGGTAAACCAGGTTTTTGCCTGAGGATAATCCTTTTTTAGCATTGCAACCTTACCCAACCAATAATGACTATTACTGGCAAAGTTACCGCCAGGGAAACGAGTTAAGTGATCTTTAAACGCTGCAACTGCACCATCAAAATCTTTCAGATTTAATAAGTCGTAGGCAGCTTTATACACATCCGCCTCACTGGCAGAGTCAGCAATAACATGCGTTTCAGTAGTCGGCAATGGCTTAGTTGACTCGACACGAGCAGGAGCTGTCGATGTGGCGCCTCCAGATAGGCGGCGATCTATATCCATATAGTTATCCAGCTGTAATTGTTTCAGCTGTTTTAACTGGTATTGTTGTTCTTCTAACAGACCGCGCAGAATTGCAACTTCTTCTTGCAATGCGCGTATTTGGGAATAAACATCAGATTCAGCAGAGGCAGGCAAATCAGGCTGAGCCACCCCAGAGCCGAAGCCCTGAGGTGAAGACTCAACAACCCGTACTTGTGCCTGTAAGACTGGCGCCGCAGCAATTAAAGCAACAGCAATCAGATTTTTCAGCATACGGGTTTAGACTCTTAGTACTTAACTTCTACGCGACGGTTTTGAGCCCAAGAAGCTTCATCACTACCGGTAGCAGCTGGTTGCTCTTCACCGAAGCTAACAACTTCCAAAGAAGAACCGTTAACGCCTTGAGTTACGAGGAAATCGCGAACAGCGTTTGCACGCTTCTCGCCCAGAGCCATGTTGTACTCGCGTGAACCGCGCTCGTCCGCGTGACCTTCCAGACGCACAGCTACAGAAGCACCTTTCAGCTTGTCAGCGTGAGCCAACAAAACAGCACGGCTCTCAGCAGTCAAAGCGTATTGGTCGAAGTCGAAGTAAACAACGTTTGACAAGGTAGCTTCTGAAGAAGCTGCGCCAGTTGAAGCGCTACCAGAGGTAGTACCTTCAGTGCCTTTGTTGTCGCTGCTTGAACAGCCAACCAGGAAAGACATAACAACAGCCAAAGTAAGACCTTGCTTAAGTGCCTTGGTGATCATGTGTGTGTAACTCCAATGAAGTTTAGATCTAGTTTGAACGGGGATTTAGTTAAAAAATGGCGACCATGCGGGTTCCCGCACATCACCTTGTTTTGGGGGCTGGAGGATTTTGACACGCGCATCGAGGGACACCGCCGCCAATACTCCTTTACCACCAGAACGAGTCGCATACATAAGCATAGCGCCATTGGGCGCTATAGTAGGCGATTCATCCAGATTTGTCTCGGACAAAATGCGTAAATTGCCAGATTTTATATCTTGCGCTGCGATATGATAGCTAGTTCCAGGGCGCTTGTTCAACATCACAAGACTTTTACCATCCGGAGATACGCGCGGACGCGCATTGTAATCGCCATCAAACGTTACGCGCTCTTGCTGCATAGTCGCAACATTCACCTGATAAATTTGTGGCTTGCCACCGCGATCAGACGTGAAGAATATTGAAGAGCCGTCAGCCGACCAAGTTGGCTCATGATCAATTGCAAAATGATTGGTCACACGAGTCAATTGGCGTGTCAAAACATTCATCACATAAATTTCGGGATTTCCATCTTTTGACAATGCCATGGCCAATTTTTGACCATCCGGAGACCAGGCTGGAGCACCATTCAGACCACGGAAATTAGTCATTTGCTGGCGACGACCAGTAGCAATATCCTGAACATAAATTGCAGGTTTGTTATCAGCCTCAAAAGACACGTAAACCACGCGCTGACCGTTGGGCGACCAAACTGGTGACAGCAAAGGATAGCGAGACTCTAGCAACATACGCGGACGGAAGCCGTCTATATCAGACAACATCAAGCGGTATTTTTGTGGTTTTTTAAACGCTTCGACATAAATTAACTTGGTCGAGAAGATGCCGCGAATACCAGTGATAGTTTCGTACACCTTGTCGCTAATATGGTGTGCCATATCGCGCAACTGCGCCTCTGTGCCATCGACAGTTAATTTCGCAAATACACGCTTTTGTTGCACAACATCAAACAACTCATAGCTCGCATAATAGCGACCAGCCTGTTGGCTGATGGAACCAAGCAACAAATACTCTGACCCCAAGGCCTTCCAGTCACGATAATGGACCTCGGCTTCAGAGCGAGGAAATGACAGCATACGTTCAGGATCGGTTGCTTCAAATTGCCCTGAAAACTCAAGATCGTTACCAACAATTTTCGCCAAGTCTTCTGGCAAACGTCCGCCAGCCCAAGCAAATGGGACTACGGCAATCTTGGTTGGATTGTCCACCCCTTTGGTAACGAACACGATGTTTTGCGCATTGGCAGTAACCGCCAGCATCAATAAAAGTGCACTAAGTAAATATCTCACTGACGCAAATCCTCTGGATTAAATGAAAACTGAAAATGACGAAAGTTTTTTTCAAACACGTCTATTGGAACATCTTTAATCTCAACAAAACGTTCCACCTTGCGAATTGCCTGCTCTGCCGCATTATCGAACGCAAAATTACCACTACTTTTCGCCAGATTAACATCTACTACCTGTCCGTTAGGTAACATGTCTATATTAAAAACAGCAACCATTCCGGCGCGCGCAGATGGAGGCCTACTCCAATTTTGAGCTACGCGTTCAGCCAAAAGTTCGTTGTAGCTTTTTACGTTTGCGTCATCATTGCTTTCGCTGAGGTGCTTTTCCTCTTTTTGCAACGCAGCTTGAATTCGGCGCTGTTCCTCCTGAGCCTCCCTTTCTCGCTGGGTTTTCTTGGCTGCTTCTGCTTTACGCTTCTCTTCTTCAGCCTTGCGTTTTTTTTCAGCCGCCTCTTTTTCTGCTTTTGCCTTGGCTACTTTTGCCTGCTCCTCTTTGATTTTTTTCTGCTTTTCCGCTTCTGCGGCCGCAGCCTCTTTTGCCTGCTGATCTTTTTGTTTTTGCACAAGCGCTTCAGCCTCTACTTTGCGCTGTTCTTCCTGCTTTTTGTTGTTTTTCAAATCCTCATAGGCCTTGGAATCCAACACTTGTTCTTTATTTTGCTGCGGCTGAGCTTTTGCTTTTGGCTTCAAATCGACCAGTGTTGCCGTTACAAAATGCGGCTTGTAAGGTTCCTCCTCTTTTTTAAAGAAGTCCCAATTTCCCAAAAACAACACCAACAACAATACATGTAGAAAAATACTGAGGAATAAGGGAAGCGATAAAGATCTTTCTAACTTCATAATCGTTAGCGCGCTGGCTCCGTTATCAAGCCGACTGAGGGAGCCCCTGCTTGTTTAAGCTCACCCATTAGATTCACCACCGCACCATAATCAACTTTCTTGTCGCCTTGCACAAATACCGGCGTGTTGGGCTTCTCTTTAAGCACTTTACTAACGATTGATTTAATTTCTGCAATAGGGCGCGGCGCTTCGGGATTACCCGCCAAATCTATGTAATAAGTGCCATCCGCCTTAATCGATACGGTAATTGGCTCATCGTCTTTACTTTCTACCGGGTCTGACGCCGCCTTGGGTAATTCGACTTTGATACCTTGGGTCATCATGGGTGCTGCGATCATAAAAACGATCAATAACACCAACATAACATCGATCAAGGGAACAACATTAATCTCAGCTTTGAGTTTCTTTTTAATGGGTGGACCAAATCCAGACATAGCTATTAACCTGTTTTTTCAATGACTGTAAAACAGCGTTACTTGCTGTGAACCTGACGATGCAGAATCGCGGAAAACTCTTCGGCAAACGTTTGATAATTAGCCAGCAAACTTTCAGCACGCGCAGAAAACTTGTTGTAGGCCAATACCGCCGGGATGGCCGCAAACAAACCCATAGCCGTTGCGATCAATGCCTCTGCAATACCAGGCGCAACAGTGGCAAGACTTGGCTGGCCCGCGTTAGCGATATTGAGGAAGGAGACCATGATGCCCCACACAGTTCCAAACAAACCAATGTAAGGACTGACTGATGCCACACTCGCCAAAAATGGCAAGTTCTCTTCCAACTTTTCCTGTTCACGCGCAAGTGCTACACGCATTGCACGCTGGGAACCTTCCATCACCGCATCCGAATCTGCACCTGCGGTCTGACGTAGACGAGTAAATTCTTTAAAACCAGCGCGGAAAATACTTTCAATACCTTCCACCATTTCATTACGGCCGTTGCTCTGGCGATACAACTGGTTGAGATCAATCCCCGACCAAAATTGCTTTTCGAAATAGTTAAATGCACCTGATGCTTTACGTTGATAACGTTCACGCTGAAAGATCATGGCCCAGGAAATGACTGACGCCAATACCAGAATCAGCATTACCACTTGCACCAGAAAACTGGCATTAAGAATAAGATGTGCAATTGACAGACTGTTATCCGTAGCAGGCATAAGCTTGATTAACTCTCAGTATTAAGACGAAACGATTGATCCAATTGCTGGTACATACTGGCAGGAAGCGCGCTGGGTTTCATAGTTTCCGCATCGACACAGGCGATACGAATTAACCCTTCACACACTAATTCTTCGCCACGCAGCACCTGCTGCTGAAATTCGATATAGGTTCGCGCAAGCTTGTGGATTTGCGCAGTTACGCTGAGCAAATTATCCAAACGTGCGGGACGGCGATAATAGATTTGTGCGGTATGCACGACCAATAACAGACCACCGTCTAAAATTGCGGGCTTATCATAGCCGAAACCGCGCAAAAATTCTGTACGACTGCGCTCCATGTACTTCAGATAATTCACGTAGTACACAATACCGCCGGCATCTGTATCTTCTATGTACACCCTTACCGGAATACTAAAAGGCTGCATAACTGCAATAAATCCTTATTCATTGGTTCATTCATTCGAATCTTGCAATCGCTTGGGAACCGGGACGCCAAAATACAAATAGGCATTATTGGTTAAAATTCGACCGCGCGGTGTGCGTGCCATAAAACCCTGCTGGATCAAATAGGGTTCTATAACATCTTCAATAGTTCCGCGATCCTCGCTAATTGCCGCCGCCAAACTTTCTACGCCTACTGGACCGCCATCAAAATTATGCAACATAGCCATTAATAAACGACGATCCATATGATCAAAGCCGCGCTCGTCGACGTTCAGCATATTTAACGCACTATCGGCCATCGCCGCAGTAACAGTGCCATCTCCTTTCATCTCGGCATAATCCCGTACACGACGCAACAGACGGTTGGCGATACGTGGAGTGCCGCGAGAGCGTTTTGCAACCTCACCGGCGCCGTCATAATCCATTTTCACTCCCAGTAAAGCCGCTGAACGCGCGACGATATGGGTGAGATCGGCGACATTATAAAACTCCAGACGCTGAACAATACCAAAACGATCACGTAATGGTGATGTCAACAATCCCGCACGAGTTGTCGCACCAACCAGAGTGAATTGTGGCAAATCCAGTTTAATTGAACGGGCAGCAGGCCCTTCGCCAATCATGATATCCAGTTGAAAATCTTCCATTGCCGGATAAAGGATCTCCTCCACGACCGGGCTCAGGCGATGGATCTCATCGATAAATAACACATCACCTGGTTCGAGGTTGGTCAGTAACGCGGCTAAATCACCTGCCTTCTCCAACACCGGGCCAGAGGTACTTTTAAGCGAAACATTCATTTCGTTGGCGATAATATTGGCTAATGTGGTTTTACCCAGACCGGGAGGGCCAAACACCAGGGTATGATCCAGCGCTTCGTTGCGCTTTTTGGCAGCGCCAATAAAAATTTCCATCTGCTCACGAACAGCGGGCTGACCGACGTAATCCGCAAGATATTTGGGGCGCACTGTGCGATCGAGGTGATCCTCTCGGTCTTTGGCGGTGGGGGCGATCAGGCGATCAGTTTCAATCATATGGCATTAACCCTGTAAGTTTGCCGCTTGTGGCTTTAACTCCGCGGACAAAAACTAGCCTGCAATACTGCGCAAAGCGATACGAATCAACTCTTCACTTTTCGCATCCGGTTTCTGCTTGCTGGCCAATGAGACCATCTTCGCCGCCTCGACCGGTTTGTATCCCAGGGCAATAAGCGCACTTTCTGCCTCGGCAAACACATCGTTATCCGTAGCGATACTCTGAATTTCACTGTGCGCCAACATATCACCTTGTGGCATATCCCAGTTTTTCAAGCGATCGCGTAATTCAATGACCAAACGCTCGGCCGTTTTTTTGCCAATACCCGGGACTTTTGTTAGCGCATTGATATTGTCGTCACGCACACAGCGCGCAATATCGTCCGCTTCCATACCCGACAAAATCGCAATCGCTAATTTGGGGCCAACACCGTTTACTTTGATTAAGGTACGAAACAGCGAGCGGTCGCGCTGTTCACTAAAGCCAAATAATTGGTGCAGGTTTTCAGTAATCGATAGATGGGTATGCAGCACCACCTCCTGCCCCAGACCTGGTAGACGATAAAAAGTGGTCATAGGTGCCTGGAGTTCGTAACCCACGCCGTTTACATCCAGCAGCAAATAAGGAGGCTGCTTTTCCAGAAGAGCTCCACGCAAACGTCCGATCATAGCACTGGTTTTCCATCATGGCCGATGCGGCCTAACAAGGACCAACTGTTTTTATAAACAGTATATTGGTTTGCATTGTAAAGGAGTTTAGACACAAGAGTCATCCACGCCAGTAGCGCTGATCGGAAATATTCCTGTTGTGGTGCCATACTTGCTTTAGTTTGCAGACAAAGACAGTTACGAGAAGACGTTATTGAACCCAAAAGGTGGACATAGCTATGTTTTCTTCTCGCGATTTTGCCGCTCCTCACACCCTGAGTGACTGGCGTCGCACCATCAGCGCTCACTACCTAATCGATGAGGCGAGTTATCTCATCGAATTGATTCGTGGACTGGGCCAGACTGAAGCACAAATCCAGCTGGTGAACCAACAATCACTGGCCTTCCTCACCCGCTGGAAACACAACTCAACCGACCACAGCGACTGGCCACAGGAGTTCCTGCAAGCTTACGGGCTTAACACCCGCGAAGGTGTGGTGCTGATGTGCCTGGCTGAATCTTTGGTGCGTATTCCCGACAAAACTTCTGCCCGCGCTTTTATCGCCGACAAGCTGGCATCCGCCCACTGGCAAGATCGACTCGGGGAACAGCAGCCCTGGATGATTAATGCCGCCACCTGGGGATTAGTCTGGGGTGAACGCTTACTGGAACCCGTAGATAGCGCTGGCATTTTGCAAAATCTGCTGCGCCGACTGGGTGAGCCGGTGATTCACGCCGCGCTGGAAAAAGCGTTGTTCTGGCTCGCTGATACCTTTGTGTTTGCCGCCGATATGGATTCAGCACTTGAGCGGGCCCACAGCATCAACCGCAAAGAGTCAGAACTGCGCTGGCACTATTCATTTGATTTGCTGGGCGAAGCCGCTATTACCCATCCTGTTGCCAACCAATATCAACGCAATTATTTTTCTGCGCTGGCACAGCTGACCAACACCGATCAGAAAAATCGCTACAACTTGTCGATTAAATTGAGCGCCTTGCATCCACGCTATGAAGCGCTGCAACAATCACAAGTATTTGCTGATTTAATTGGAACTGGTAACACCCCGGGCATTTTAGTGCGACTGGCGCAACACGCGCGCGCTGGAAATATTCCGCTGACGATAGATGCCGAAGAATCCGAACGGCTTGAACTTTCGCTCGAGCTTATCGAAGCCTGTTTACGTCATCCATCGCTACAAAGTTGGAACGGATTGGGATTAGCCGTGCAAGCATATTCAAAACGCGCTTTGCCTGTGCTTGGGTTTCTCGACCAGCTCGCTGACGAACTGCAAATCAAAATAAATGTTCGTTTAGTGAAAGGCGCCTACTGGGATAGCGAAATCCACTGGGCACAACGCGCAGGCCTTAGCGGCTACCCGGTGTTTACTGCAAAAGCCGCAACCGATATTTCCTACTTGGCCTGCGCGAAATACTTATTGCACAGTCGACATTTGCAACCACAGTTTGCAACGCATAACGCAGTGACTATGTGCAGCTTGCTGGCCATGGTAAACGGTAAACCATTGGAGTTTCAGCGCTTGCAAGGTATGGGTGAATCGCTTTATCGGCAACTGTTGATTGAGCATCCGCAGGTGCATTGTCGGATTTATTCCCCCGTCGGCCAATACGCTGAATTATTGCCCTATTTAGTAAGGCGCTTATTGGAAAACGGCGCAAACAGTTCTTTTATCAATCAACTTAACCGCAAAGATTGTTCGTTAACCGAATTAGCACAGCACCCGCTGCAAAAACTTCAAGAATACTCGCAAGAATTAAAACTACCCGGCGAATTATTTTTCCATGCCGATCAAAAAAAATCCCGCCCTAACTCACAGGGGTTTAATACGCAAATTACCGAACAACGGGAGCAACTCATGGAGGCCATCACGCCCTGGTTGAATCACCAATGGAGTGCCTACCCTCTTATTGGTGGGCATTATTTAAAGACGGGTTCAGCTACAAAAGTCGTGAACCCTGCAAACAATGCCGAGTTGGTTGGCAGTTGCTTGCAGGCCACAGCAGACAATGCGATCACGGCGATCAATCAAGCCGCAGAATATTCAGTGCACTGGCGGATATATCCAGTTAACGAAAAAGCGGCACTCATGGACAAAGTGGGCAATCTATTTGAAGAACACCGGGCAGAACTTATTGCGTTGCTCATGCGCGAGGCAGGCAAAACACTCAATGATGCGATTGATGAGGTGCGCGAAGCCGTCGATTTTTGCCATTACTACGCCCAGCAAGCGCGCGAACAACTTGCCAACCCCCTCCCCTTGCCTGGTCCCACCGGCGAACACAATCAATTGCTATTGGAAGGCCGTGGGATCTTTGTTTGCATCTCGCCGTGGAATTTCCCGTTGGCGATTTTTACCGGCCAGATAATTGCGGCATTGGTTGCAGGTAATACAGTAGTCGCTAAACCCGCGCGCCAAACCTGCCTGATTGCATTTCGCGCTATTGAGTTAATGCTCGCTGCGGGAATTCCGCCCGTGGCTTTGTATTTTTTACCGGGTCCCAGCGGTGAACTTAGCCCTATTTTGACCGGCGATGCACGCATTGAGGGCATTGCTTTTACCGGTTCGACCCAAAGTGCCTGGACAATCAATCGCGCATTAGCAGCACGCAATTCCAGCATCGCCACATTAATTGCCGAAACCGGTGGTCAAAATGCGCTAATTGCCGATTCAACCTGCCTACCCGAACAATTGGTAAAAGATGTTATCCGCTCAGCCTTCGGCAGTGCAGGCCAACGCTGCTCTGCACTGCGAGTTTTGTTTGTTCAGGAAGAAATTGCCGAGCGAGTCATTGAATTACTTCAAGGCGCTATGGACTGTTTGATACTGGGCGACCCGCGCGAAACCCGCACCGATATTGGCCCGGTCATCGACAACTACGAGCAGCAAAAATTGCTCGCTCATATTGAGCAAGCCAAAACAGAAGGGCGATTAATTGCCCAAACACCCTTGCCTTCGACAATTGCGCAAGGCAGTTTTGTTGCACCCACGTTATTACAAATTCATAGCATTGACGAATTACAGGAAGAACATTTCGGACCGATTTGCCATTTAATTCGTTTCCGCATTCAAGATCTGGATAAGGTTATTGCAAGTATTAATAGCACCGGTTTTGGTTTAACACTGGGCGTTCATACGCGCAACGAAACAATCGGCCAGAAAATTGCTCATGAAGTGAATGTGGGCAATGTGTATATCAATCGCAATATGGTTGGTGCAGTAGTGGGCGTCCAACCTTTTGGTGGTTGCGGCCTGTCCGGCACCGGCCCCAAAGCGGGCGGCCCTCACTACCTGTTGCGCTTTGTGCGTGAAAAAACTATTAGCAACTATTTGGCTGCTGTCGGCGGCAATATCCAGCTGCTAACACAAAAGCCCTCACACGACTAACTTCAGTAAAACACGTTAGCGAGGGGTTTATGGCTACAGATATTAAGTGGTACGAATGGAACCCGGGCTTGCATAATGGCGATTTAACATTGCAGGAGGTAATTGCGACCTTACCCGCGGCCAACCCGGAAGATATTCCCTGGCTGGTGCGTTTATTCGAAAACCCCGCCAGCCCCATTGCTTTTCCAGGCGCCATTAATCTCACTCGTCACGATGCATTACACGCATTGCTAGGGCGCGGCCTGCGAAATCAGGATGAAGCCTTTGTAATCGGCTTTACTATGGGCTCCAGTGATCACATCCATCGTTGGCAAATTCATTTTTTTCGCTGGATTATCACCCACCTCTACCCAGCGCCTTATCAATTTTGTCGGCAAGATTTAATTGCGTTTGATTTGGGATTTAATTTCGGCCAAGCCATTCCAGTACGGGATCTTGGCCATTATCCTTTTGAAAAATATTCCGCTGTAACGCTGGATGAGTTGCGTCATCGATTAGGCATCAACGCGGCAAAACTACACGCGATTTATCGCTTTGAATCGCTATTAATCGCCAACAGCCGCGCAAGCCACCGATTGGATATTGATGATAAACCCCAGGCAACGCGCTGGAATTAATGAAAGATTTACATTAAACAATCCGCCCGCGACGGAAGCTGGATGAACCCGCCATACGGATTAAATGATCGCGTGTATTGGCGTGGCAAAGTGCCACGGCCAGCGCATCGGCAGCATCTTCTTGTGGCGATGCAGGTAGACACAATAATGTCTTCACCATATGCTGTACTTGTAGTTTATCGGCAGCACCATTGCCCACTACCGATTGTTTTACCTTGCGCGCTTCGTATTCCGATACTGGAACATTTTGCGCCGTCGCCGCCACAATTGCCGCACCGCGCGCCTGCCCCAGCTTTAACGCCGAGGCTGCATTCTTGGCCATAAACACCTGTTCAATCGCCATTTCCTGAGGGCAATATTGCTCGATGATTTGAGTGAGCGAATCAAAAATTACTTTTAAACGCGCTGGCAACTCATCCACATCTTTCATCCGGATCACACCGCTGGTGACATATTCCGATTTACTGCCAATGACATTGATAATGCCAAAACCAGTTTTGCGAGAGCCGGGGTCAATACCGAGGATAAGCGCCATAGGTTGTATCTTTATACAGTGGTTATGACGCAGTGTTGCATGGGAATTAAGTGGACGCAAGCGAGATTGTTAATTTAATACCGACAAAGTTCAGCTTTCACACGCGTTTTTCGAGGGTCAGAAATCGGCTTTTAGTTGGAGGTTTACACGTTGATCATCAGGGAAAGTAACAATCAAGGAAGCAGGCTCTCGGTCCGCGACCAGCATTCCGGGGCTCGAAAACAAGCGGTATTCGTTTTCAATAAAATTATAAATTTTGGTTGTGATGAGTAAATGCTCCCCTTGGCGTTGGGTGGTGAAAATCATGCGAAATTGGTGGTCTAGTTCAATTTCACTTTCTTTGCCGACCTCATTCAATAACATCATGTCGGAATACACTTTGTCCGGTGTTTCGATGGATAGACTAACCATCACTTGTTCAGCAACCGCGCTGGACCACCAACCCAAGGCAATAATTGCTGAACCCAGTAAACCAATTGCTCCCCATAATTTAAAGCGAATCGATTTAACAGCCACAACCGGGGTTTCTATCAACACGGCCAATTCCAAATTTAACGCCGATGCTAATGCACTGGCGGACTCCATAGACGCATCACCAGTACGTTCAATCCGCTGTACTGTACGCATACTTAAATTAGCCACTTCCGCCAGATGGCTTTGGGTCCAGGCGCGCTGCTCGCGCTCGCGGCGCAATTGGCTTTTATTGATTTTCATATCCATGACATTCACCTCGCTCAATGTAAAAGCCGCCAGAGTTCATTATTTCAATCGTTTTGTATACGACAGCAATATGACATGGCGGCTTTTTTATACCAGCGACGTAAAAATTAACCCAATTGCTCCATGATTTCTTCCGCAATATCGGCATTGGTATAGACGTTTTGCACATCATCCAGATCTTCAAGCGCATCAATTAACGCGAGGATTTTTTCGGCGGCATCTTTATCAAGGCTCACGGTAAGCGATGGAATTTGCGTGATTTCGGATTCAGATTCTTTTAAACCCGCGCTGGCAAGTGCATCTTTTACACGGAAGAAATCTTCAAAGGCAGTCATTACATCAGCCGAGCCATCATCATGAATAACCACGTCATCAGCACCCGCCTCAAGCGCGGCTTCCATTAATGCATCTTCATTAACACCCGGCGCAAAACTGATTTGGCCTTTGCGTGCAAACAAATAGGAAACCGAACCGCTGGTACCGAGGTTGCCGCCTTTTTTATCGAATGCGTGGCGCACATCACCGGCAGTGCGGTTGCGATTGTCAGTCATACACTCAACAATAAATGCCACACCGTTTACGCCGTAACCTTCATAGGTCAACTCTTCATAAGCCTCAGATTCACCGGTACCGGCACCGCGCGCAATTGCACGCTCCACTACATCTTTTTTGAGGTTATTTAAATAAGCCTTTTCCACCGCTGCACGCAAACGCGGGTTATCCGCTGGATTAGGACCGCCTTTCGCGGCGACAGTTAATTCACGAATAATTTTGGTGAAAATTTTCGTCCGCTTGGCATCCTGACGCGCCTTGCGATGTTTCATGTTAGCCCATTTGGAATGTCCGGCCATTAGTAGCTCCCATTCAGATATCAAACATCAGAAATAAAAAAGGTGGGCATTGCCCACCCTTTTTCTATGGATTAGAAATCCATTAATTACATACCGTACTCTGGCGATTCTGCTGCAGCATCAGCCACTTTTTTCTGGTTGCGCAAGCGGATGTGCAGTTCACGCAATTGCAGTTCGTCGACGGTGCCAGGTGCATCGGTCATTACACAGGCAGCACTTTGGGTTTTCGGGAAGGCGATCACATCGCGGATTGAGCTTGCGCCCACCATCAACATAATCAAACGATCCAAACCAAACGCCAGACCACCGTGTGGCGGAGCGCCGTAACTCAACGCGTCCAACAGGAAGCCGAATTTTTCGCGTTGCTCTTCCGGGCTAATACCGAGAATCTGGAATACTGCTTGCTGCATTTCCGGTGAATGAATACGCAC
Organism: Cellvibrio sp. KY-GH-1; assembly: GCF_008806975.1. Lineage (NCBI taxonomy): Bacteria > Pseudomonadati > Pseudomonadota > Gammaproteobacteria > Cellvibrionales > Cellvibrionaceae > Cellvibrio > Cellvibrio sp. KY-GH-1. The sequence goes on along the minus strand of NZ_CP031728.1, from coordinate 5,293,064 downwards.
GGAACCACCGCCCAATTCAGTACCGTTCAACACCAGGTCGTAAGCGCGCGACAAGGCGTCACCCGGGCTGGCAACCAATTGTGCCGGTGTGCAGCTTGGTGAAGTGAATGGGTGGTGGATTGAAGTCCAGCCGCCTTTGTCATCGTCTTCAAACATTGGGAAATCAACAACCCACAATGGCGCCCACTCGGTGGTGTAGAGGTTTAAATCTGCACCCAGTTTGCAGCGCAATGCGCCCAAGGCTTCAGTAACTACTTTGTGCTTGTCCGCACCGAAGAAAATCAAATCGCCGTTTTCTGCACCAACACGCTCAAGGATCGCTGCACGCACGGGCACCGGCAAGTTTTTCACAATGGGCGACTGTAGGCCTTCTTCCAGATCTGACTTGTCATTAACTTTGATGTACGCCAAACCTTTTGCACCGTAAATGCCAACGAATTTGGTGTAATCGTCGATTTGCTTACGAGTTAATTTCTCATTGCCACCGGGCACTTTCAACGCAGTAACGCGTGATTTCGGATCGTTCGCCGGGCCGGCAAATACTTTAAACTCAACGTCAGTGACGAGATCTTTGATATCGACCAATTGCAGCGGGATACGCATATCCGGCTTGTCTGAACCGTATTTGGCAATAGCTTCAGAGAAAGGCATATGTTGGATTTCGGCGAATTCGATGTTCAATAAATCTTTGAACAATTCGCGGAACATACCTTCGGTCACGGCCATAATTTGGTCTTGGCTCATGAACGATGTTTCGATATCAATCTGGGTAAATTCCGGTTGACGGTCTGCGCGCAGGTCTTCGTCGCGGAAGCACTTGGCGATTTGGTAGTAACGGTCGTAACCGGCAACCATCAGCAATTGTTTAAACAATTGGGGTGATTGTGGCAGCGCAAAAAATTTGCCGTCGTGGGTGCGTGAAGGCACCAGATAATCGCGCGCACCTTCGGGGGTCGCACGAGTCAAAATCGGGGTTTCTACGTCGAGGAAGCCATTGCGATCCAAGTAGTTGCGGATAGCACTGGTCACTTTGCTGCGGAAGCGCAAGTTTTTTTGCATTTCGGCGCGACGCAGATCCAGGAAGCGATACTTCAAGCGGGTTTCTTCACCCACGTTGGTATAGCCATCCAATGGAAATGGAATAGTTTTCGCCTCGTTGAGGATGGTCAACGCAGTTCCGTAAACTTCGATTTCGCCGGTAGGCATATTCGGGTTAACCGTTGCTGCAGCGCGCGCACGGACTTTACCAGTCACTTGCAATACATACTCACCGCGTACTTTATCCGCCAAGGCAAAGTTCTCTTTACCATCCGGATCAAACACTACTTGCACCACACCTTCGCGGTCACGCAGGTCGATAAAGATCACACCACCGTGATCGCGACGGCCGTCCACCCATCCGCAGAGGGTGACTTCCTGGTTGATATGAGAGGCATTTAAAGCGCCACAATATTGGCTGCGCATAGGTTTTTCCCGTTATTTATCGACAGTAAATGGATAGCTCACGGCGCCTGATTAGGAGGCAGTTCCTGAGCTGGATGCAGACGAAGAGCCGGAGCTGCCCTCACCCGCGAGATTCTTTTTCTTGCCCGATTTGAAATCGGTCTCGTACCAGCCGCCGCCCGACAAGCGAAAACCGGCTGCGGAGATTTGCTTTTTCAAACTTGCCTTGCCACATGCAGGGCAATCCACCAAGGGTGCATCGCTCAGTTTTTGCAGAGCTTCCAGTTCATGGTTGCAGGATTCGCATTGGTATTCGTAGATAGGCACGTCTATCACCTCAGTTCAAAAAATCATCAGCCACGGAATGCAAAGACCCAAAAAGGGTCGCGATTGTAACGTAAAAGGTTGGCGGCGAGAACCGCACAACGCAGGCATAAATAGGGGCTGGCACCGGAATTTCAAAGACAATCAGGGAATTTGTGAATAGTGCATGCGTCTCTGCACGGCAGATGCATGGCGCACCACCCAGGAGGGCATGGATTTTTCGTATTTGCGCGGATTGGGCAACATGACCGCCATACGCGCCGCTGCCGATGCCCCAAGCTGTGCCGCCGGAACCCGATAATAATGGCGCGCGGCGGCTTCTGCCCCGAACACACCATTGCCCCATTCCACCACGTTCAGGTAAACCTCCAGAATGCGGCGCTTGTCCCATAGCAATTCAATCATCAAGGTGATTACGGCCTCTTCTGCTTTGCGGAAATAGGAACGCGAGGGCGATAAAAATAAATTTTTGGCCAACTGCTGGGTGATGGACGAGCCACCTGCCACCGATTTTCCGCGCCGCTCATTTTTTTTCAGTGCTTGTTCAATGCCGCGCAAATCAAAACCATTGTGATCCATAAACCTATCGTCCTCAGCCGCGACAACCGCGCGCTTTAAATGATTGGAGATTTTCGCGTATTCCACCCACTGGTGCTTAAGTTCAGCCTTGGCATTTTTTTGTTGTAACTCATCCAGACGAATTGCCATAAAGCTTGTTTCGCCCGGATTTACCCATTTCCACACAACAACATGAGCGAAAATCCACAGCTGATACGCCACCAGCAGTAGCAACAACCATTTCAGAATTCGCCCGGAAAACCGCCAGATTTTTTTCATGGCTAAAAATTATTGAGATTCTTGCTCTTGCACCCGCGCCTTCATAGATTCAGCGGCGGCACGGGCCTTTTCCAATGGAGTTTGCTGCTGTGCCCGCGCAGGCTCTTCTGCCGCAGCCTCCGCTGTTTGGTCATCGGGTGGGGAAATCGCATTCTGGATTTTTACCTCTACCTGCTCAGCATCAGCGCTTCTGGGTTTATCACCATAGTGAACCTGTCCATTGGCGTCGGTCCATTTATACACTTTGGTTGGTACAGGCTGAACAGGCTCTTCACCGGTCAGGTCTGAAACGGATTTTTTCGCTTCAGCAGCAAACTTATTAAACGTAATCGATTCTTTAACGGCAGCCAACCAATCACCATTGTAATTTTCGCGCACACTATTGATAGGAAACTGACCCGTTTTTAGGTAAATCAGGTAATTGCCTACACCCACAGCCAATAACACCACAACCAATGCCTTAAACAATAAACGCATAAAAATATCCTTAACTACCCATCAATACCAATCTGGTTACCTTGATAAATTAACGGCAAAAATACCAGTTCATTTGCACATACCGGGCTGCGCGAACGACCAGAGTTCAAATCGAATTCAATACCGTGCATAGGGCACCGCAGGCAGCCGTCATTAACAGTAGCATGGGTGAGCGGCGCGTCTGCATGAGGACAGGCGTTTTTTAACAAAACGACCCGTCCATTTTCCTGCAGCAACAAAAAAGGCTTGCCCCCAACCGTTACCGCTTTGCGATAGCCGTCATACAGTAAATGCAGTTTTTCCAGCGCAACAAAAGGCATTGATTAACCTCACTTGAAAACGACCTAACGATAGCACTGATCGGAAGAGAGAAACGATCGAAAGAAAGATCCGATCTAACGACCAACAGAGTCTCGATACCGGCAGCGCTATTCTGGCGATTAGTACGTAAAAGTACCACCCAACGCAATCACGACACCGCAAACTTCGATAAACAACAACGAACCCCACGACAAATTCTAGCCACAAACGCCCCAGTTAACGATAGAATGGCTGTGCCTGAGTTTCCGCAACCGGCGCATTCTTGCACTCAAATGTGGCAGCCTTGATATGACCGATCCCGCCTACCTGGAGCGACTGAAGCAACTCTCAACGCGCCTGGTATCCCTGCAAAAACCGATTCGCATTCTCGATGCTATTAAATGGCCGGCGGGAATCGAGCAGCGTTTTCGCGAACAACAAGGACGGGAATTGCCTGCACTGGATAAGGATTTTTACCAGCGCCAGAGATTGGCCTTCGAGCCGGATAGTATCCAACAGTTATTCAAAGAATTGAAAAATGATGTGCGTCGCCAGTTGGGGCGCGATGATGCACTGGGAAAAATACTGCAAGCCACTATCGAACAATACCAGATAGTAATCGAGCTGTTGCGTCATCGCGGCACAGATAAGTTTGGCCACTTCAGCAAACAGCTATATGGTTCAGCGAGCGACAACTTGCGCGGGGATCGCAAAAGCTTGCGACAAATGGGTGAGAAGCTGTGCCATATTTTTTCGTTGCCTGCAGTTGAACATTTGAATCGCCCTTACACTAATCATATTAGTGCTGAAGAGTCAGTAAAAATTCTGCGCGAGCGTATGAATGATTACTTTGGCGCGGGTGAAGTGCGAGTACAAATTAGTGACGATATCGTGTCCGACGCCTCTGCCGGAGGCGACTGTATTAAAGTCAATCGCCGCTCGTTTTTTTCTGAGCTCGATTTGCAAGTACTGGAAGTGCATGAAGGTTGGGTACACATAGGTACAACCCTGAACGGCCGCGAGCAGCCTTGGGCCACTTGGCTGAGTGTTGGCTCACCGCGTATTACCGCTATTCAGGAAGGCATGGCAGTACTGTTGGAAACACTGACTTTCAGCTCGTTTCCACAGCGCGCACGCCGTATTAGTGACCGTGTCGTTGCTGTAGACCTTGCAGAACAAGGTGCTGACTTCTGCGAAGTTTATAAATATTTTATCGAACGAGGCGTGAGTGAGCACGACAGCTATCGCGTTACCCAACGCGTATTTCGCGGCGGCACTTTGACTGGCGGCTCGGTATTTACCAAGGATATTTCCTACGTAAAAGGCTTTGTTGAAAATGTAAACTTTATTCGCAGTGCAATTAATTCCGGCGTACCTGAAATTATTCCCATGTTATTTGTAGGCAAGGTAACGCTGGATGATTTACCACTGTTGTACGAACGTTATTTGGAAGGGGTTATTACTGGCCCCAAATATTTACCACCAATGTTTAAAAACCTGAACGGTCTCTATGTGTGGTTTGGATTTTCCAGCGGTATGTCTTCGGTAATGAATATTGCACGCGTGCAACAACACTTCAGCAAATTATTTGAAAAACTGCCCATGCCAGAACATTTATATGGCACGAGCGACGCAGAAATTGATTGATTGTAAATTATGACGTATTACAAAGTTGTACTCTCTGGTGAGAATATTTTTTTTGAAAATTACAGCGATGCGCCAGAACCCGTTATTGGTTTTATCGCATGCAAGCTTATTAAGACGGATACCGAGGACCTAGCAATAGCGACAGCCAAACGGGACTTACTAGTGCATTGGAACCACAGTTTTAACTCAGATCGCAAACTGGGCATGCCTAAATTGACTATCGAATTCATCGAACCGGTGAAGGGCTGGTTTAAACCGAAATCCAGTAATGATTACTATTGGTTTACCGACGCCTCACACAAACAAGAGCAACTGGAAAAATTTACCCAGGCTCCCAGTCGCTGGTTTTGGCGCAAGAATAAAAAGACTGAGATCGCTAACGAGAATTCACTCGAGCAGTAACAACTCGAACACGCCAACTGCAATCAGGCGCTAGCGGCCGCCGCAGGCTGCCCCACATTAATCAAACTCAACAGGGTGCCCCGTAGACCAGGAGAGGTAATTTCTTCACTACGCGCCGACAAGGGTGAATTACCCACCCACTCAAAACGCCAGCGAAACAAGTGCACACCGTCGTTGGTTGTGCGCACCTCAATCAATTCCATCCGGCGCGCATCCAGCGCTAATTTTTCACGCAATTGGAATGCGAAAGGTTCAGCATTTTTGCCGACAAAACTGGAAGCTTGTTGCGTGGGTGCGGCGACGAACACGTAATCGCGCCCTTGATGTTGCAGATGGTAAACCCCGAGGTGTACCGCTTGGCCCAAACGATTGTTTAAAGAAACATCCACAAACATAGGAGTCAATAACATAGAACTTTCCGCTGCGCTTCTTTTTTGAGCGACCTCTACCCGAAGGCATATTTCGCTGGTTGATTATTCGCCACTTGGTTCCGTAAAAAGTCCCTTTTGCGGCGAGGCGGCAGTCTACGCACTATTTATTACAGTTCAAGCAAAAGCTGCCAATACCGCAAAATCCTCTCAAACGATCCTTTAGGTGTTACTTTCTTACCAATTTCATGACAGCAAGGTGACATTTATCGGCCAAACACCGCTGTTTTACTGATGCCTTGTATCATTCAATCTGCTAATGTCATTACTTAAGGCCGACAGGAGTCTGAATAGTTCCTTAAAAGAAGGACCCTTTATCGGTTTTTTATTTGATCCTCTCTCATAAGTATTTGAAGTTAGCCCTGTAACCACCTTCGTTTTTACCCATAAAGGAATGATTATGGACTCATGCACCTCATCTCGTTTTATGCCATCCCTCTGGTTAAGCGCACGCCTGACAGCAGCAGTTGCTCTAGCTGGATTATCGGGTTGTACCTATATGTCTCAGGGGGTTGTGGTCGATAGTGATCGCAATGCAAAAACCAGCCAGCAAGATAGTTTTGGTGATAGCACTAGCCGTGTCGTTTACCCGGAACAAAACTGGAGCGCCGCCGACAGCCTGTGGTTTTACAACATAACCCAAGGCTCCAATCTGATTCCCTACGACATATTTCTGCATCTGGAAATGCCTGATTCAGAACAGCTGTTCCGCAGCGATGAGCACATGAACCTACTGCGCTATCTACCCCAGAAAGCGTCCTTCGCCAACCCTGATGGTTTGCCCGTGGGCTGGGTAAAAGATGAATACCAAGGGAAGGAATATATCGGCTACACCTGTGCTGCCTGCCACACGAGTCAGGTTAACTACCAGGGCGCAGCCATTCGCATCGATGGCGGAGCAACCCTCGCCGATATGGTGTTAATGCTTAAAACACTTGCAAGCTCTTTGGAATCCAGCGCGACTCAGCCAGAGAAGTTCGACCGTCTGGCGCAAAAGGTTCTGAAATCCAAATACCCCGCCGAAAAAGATAAATTCCGCCAAGAGTTGGTGGCAGCAGCAGAACAAATTCGCCTTTACAACCAAATCAATGAGCCAACCCATGGCGATAAAGTGGTCGATTACGGCTATGCACGCCTGGACGCATTCGGACGGATCTTTAACCGCATACTGACGCACCTCACGCCCAAGGATCCAAGCAACGCTAACCCCGCCAACGCGCCAGTCAGCTATCCCTATTTATGGGATACCCCACAACACGACTTTGTGCAGTGGAATGGCGCGGGTGACAACGCCCTCACCGGCCCGCTGGGACGCAATACCGGTGAGGTCTTGGGGGTTTACGCCACCATGGATCTGCACAAGAAGAAGGGCGATATCGGCTATCGCTCTTCAACTGCTGTGCGCAACCTCAACCGTATTGAGCGGCAACTAAAAAGCCTCTGGTCTCCAAGCTGGACCGAGTTGGCAGAGCAAAAGGTTCTGCCACCTATTAACCAATCACTGGCTGATAAAGGGCGTGAAGTTTTTGTGGAGTACCAATGCCATAGCTGCCACGAAGCTATAGATCGCACCGACCCCAAGCGTCGCATTACCGCCCAGTTCTCGCGCCTGGAAACTATTGGGACCGACCCATTCATGGCGGGCAACGCGCTCAAATACCAAGGTAAAAGTGGGTATTTTGAGGGTGAAAAAATCATGCCATGGAAGAAGGATTCCCCCCGGTTTGAAGCGACCACGCCAGTCGTGGCTGCAGTGAATACGGCGATTGAAGGAGTCATCCTCGAACCTGACCACGATAAATCCGCTCTTCGTCGTACCACAGAGAAGGCCTATGACCTGATAGCAGCCATCGGTGATAACCCAATTAAAAAGACCGAGCGCCATCTGGATTTTGAGGTGGTTGATAAAGCTGATTTAACAACCCTTATCGCCTATAAAGCGCGGCCGTTAAACGGCATATGGGCAACCGCGCCCTATTTGCACAACGGCTCAGTACCTAATTTATATGAGCTGTTTATGCCTAGCTGCAGCGACGCGGAAATCGCCTCCGGCAAGACCTGCCGCCCCAACCGTTTCACGGTAGGAACGCGTGAACTGGATCCGGTAAAGGTTGGCTTTGTCCAGCGCGATCCGGCCCAATACCCAGGTCTGTTTGTGTTTGATACCAGCTTGCCAAGCAATTCCAACAAAGGCCATGAGTATGCCGCCGGCGTTACTCCTGTGTTTGTATTGGGCCAAGATGGCCGTCCGGTTAAAGGGGCAGACGGCAAACCACAAATGCGCAAACTGCAGCCCATCAATAACGAGCAGCGCCTGGCGCTAGTGGAATACCTGAAGACGCTTTGATCTCATCCACGCATAGGAACCGCCAGCAATTGCTCGCGGTTCCTCCTGTTTATTTACCCCATCCCATTGCGTACCGCATTTAGCGTTAAAGAAGCTCTAGCCCAACCAATTTTCACAATTGCTCACAACTTCATGCGACGCATTCAAGGTAGATTGAGCAGATATAAACAACAAACTGAACCATTCCCGTTATTTGACGGTCTTTAGGCACGCTATTTTTGCGTCTGGACACAATCAATTGCACCTCTACCGGCTATTTGATTGACACCAAGCGTCGCGACACACAGAATCACCGACCAGTTTTAACCCTCAGGAACCTGCTGAATGAATATTGATCGCTTTTCACCGCTGTTTCAGCGCACTACCCTGCTTGTCTCGCTGCTGGCAAGCTCAATTTTGCTAACTGCATGCGGCGGCGGCGGCGGCAAATCCTCATCCAGCTCCTCATCTTCCAGTATTTCCTCATCTTCACGCAGCAGTTTTAGCGCGGCTTCCGTACCTGCAAATGGTTCAGGCATTTGGCCTAGCGTGAAAGTTGAATCGCAAAATCCAAAGCAGCTAAATTTCCAATGGAGCCCGGTTGAAGGCGCAACCTACTACAAACTTTTCAAACGTGATGCTGCTAGCGGAGGCGTTACTCAAGTAGGTGGTGACTTAGCTGTCACCCAAGCCAGCGATGAAATTGGCGTTCACGTCCATGATTGGGTTAACAGCTACTACTACGTTGAAGCCTGTAACGCTGGCGGCTGTCAGAAATCCAACCTGACCTTTACCGCAACAGAAATGATCAAAGCGATTGGTTATGTAAAAGCGCCTAATGGTGAGGCATTCGACAACTTCGGCTGGAGCTTCGCACTTTCGGCAGATGGTAAAACGCTGGCCATAGGCGCCCCCGCAGAAGATAGTAAGGCGATTGGGGTAAATGGGGATACCGCGAATAATGACAGCGTAAACGCAGGCGCTGCATACGTGTTTATCAAAGAAAATGGAGTCTGGGTCCAAGAAGCCTACTTGAAGGCATCCAACACCGAACAACCTAACCTGAACAGCAGTCGATTCCTTCCAAATGACCGCTTTGGTTACAAAGTTTCCATCTCTGACGACGGCAACACCCTTGCCGTGTCCGCCTTGCTCGAAGACGCACGATCTACTGGGATTAATTGCAACCAAGACAACTATGAATTGCGAACCACTAACAGCTCCAACAGCTCAGGCGACCCGTCGGGCAATACATATTCTGCAGTTGACTACAACAATGGCGCTGTGTACGTGTTTACTCGTAGCAATAAAGTTTGGACGCAAGAGGCTTTTGTAAAATCAAGCTATGTCGCGCAGGAGCTACGCTTTGGCGAAACTCTGGCACTATCTGGCGATGGCAAGACGCTCGCCGTTGGCGCTACCAGCGATAGCCTGGCGATAAGCGGCATCCTTATGTACCAGGCATCGTCCATGCCCGAATGTCTCGAGTACTACCCATCAAGCTCCAGCTCATCGACTTCGTCCAGCAGTTCTTCAAGTTCCAATAGCTCTGCTAGCAGCACCAGTAGCTCGTCCAGCTCCAACAGCGCAGCCAGCGCTTATACGGGCGGCTCAGGTTCAGGGTCAGTCCATATTTTTATCCGCCGCGAAGATGGCTGGATGCAACAGGCTTATTTGAAAAATTCAAATGCCCAGCAGGGAGACGCCTTCGGTGCCAGCATCGCGTTTTCAACGGATGGCAACACACTAGTAATAGGTGCTATCGGTGAAGATAGTCAGGCCAAAGGTGTAAATGGCAACCAGGCAGATAACTCCTGTTACTACCAAGGGAACGATGGCTTGTATGTGCTGGACCTGGGTTGCGAAGACGCGTTCTATCAAACTTACGGTATTAACAATGGCGCCGCGTATGTATTTACGCGCAGCAATGCTATCTGGACACAAGAGGCCTATCTAAAGCCCGCATCAACTTTCTTTACCACCCTGTTCGGCTCAAGTGTGGATATTTCCGGTGATGGTAACACCCTGGTGGTAGGCGCCAAAGGCGATACCACCGACACGGTAAATACCAGCGACCCGAAAAATATCGATAAAGCCAAAGTACAAGAAGTGGTCAAGCAATTGGGTTCTGGTTCAGCGTATGTGTTTGCACGCAGTGGCACCACTTGGGCACAAGAAGCCTATCTCAAGCCATCTACCATCACTATTGCTGGTGAATTTGGTGGCGATGTGAGCTTATCCCAAGATGGCAACACACTTGCGGTGGGTTCATTCCGTGAAGCCAGTAACGCTAAAGGAGTTAATGGCGACGAAGGTGATACCAGTGCAGATCGCGCAGGTGCCGTGTTTGTATTCACCCGCGCCAACACAGTGTGGACCCAGAAGAGCTATGTCAAAGCCAGTAACACCGATAAAGATGATCGCTTTGGTTTGAATGTGGATATTTCCGGCGATGGAAAAACCCTGGCAGTCGGAGCGCATCGTGAAGCAGGTCGCGGCTATGCCTCTGCAACATCAGTATCCAGTCAGGCATCCAGCAGTACATCGAGCTTACCGGAAGGAGCATTGGATCAAAACGACAACAGTGCAGAAGCTTCAGGAGCGGTATACCTGTTCTAATCACTGACGAGTTCGCCTATAAAAAATGGGAGGCCACAAGCCTCCCATTTTTTATAGCAGTGTTTTTTACCAAGTAGTGATTTACGACTAACTACACCAGACCGGTTTTACGGCCGCGACCCCGCCAGGTGCAACGTACCCCTCACAAATCCATAAATCACCCACAGCCACTAACTGATCCCCGCTATATAACAATGGCACCGAGTTGCGCAACCAAGGCTCCAGGTGATACTCCTGCAATAATTTTTTTAGCGTTTGTGAGTGCGCGCGACCAGCCGGTTTGCAACGCTCGCCGCCGCTGCGAAAACGAATATGCAAATTCGGGATATCAGCACGCAAATAGCTTGCAGAATTATTTTCTGGCGCGCTCAGCTGAACCAAATCCAATATCATTGGTGGCAACACAGCCGGCAATAGAAACAAACGTGTTTGATAAGGTCGCAATGAATATTCGCCCCATGCGATCTCCACTGACGCGTCCTCGCGAGCATTAAACAATTGAATTTCCAATTGCTGTAAATGAACAACCTCTGGCAGGTCACATCCGGATTGACGCAACCAGTAGCGCAATAAATTTTGCCGTCGGGCACTGGACAAGGACTTCAACCAAAGTAAGTCAATACTCCGTCCCATTCGTTCTGAACGAGGATTTGCTTGCTCCAAATCCTGTTTCGCAAACTCGTCCAATAAATTTTCTTGCTGCGCACACAAATCGGCCGTCTGTTGGCACTTGCGGATCAGCGCAGGCCAACGATGTTGCAACAAGGGCATTACCTGATTGCGCAGGAAATTGCGGTCATAGTGATCGTCCTGATTACTCTCGTCTTCCACCCAGGGTAATTTCTGCTCACGCGCATAAGCCTCAAGCCCAGCGCGAGAAAACTGCAGCAGCGGGCGTATTAATTTTCCACCCGACGATAATTGTCGCGCACTGCCAATTGCAGCCAAACCGCGCGGGCCTGCACCTCGCAGCAAGCGCAGTAAGATAGTTTCAGCCTGATCATTACCGTGATGCGCGGTCAACAAACAATCACCCGAATCTACATACCGCTCAAATACCTGATAACGCGCCGCTCGCGCCGCATCTTCTATACCTTTACCGGAATTGATTACCTGCACTTTTTCCGCAAAAAAAGACACTCCTAATTGCTGACAAAATTGTTCACACTGGCGTTGCCATGAGTTGGCGTGAGGAGAAATCTGGTGGTTGATGTGCAAGGCCCTTACGCTGACCGGCAGATTCAATTGCACAAGTGCGTGCAGCAATACCGTGGAATCCAATCCACCGCTAAAACCGACCCACCACACGCCAAGGGTTGATTTATCAATAAGCGGCAAGCAGGCGCGCAGTTGTTCAGGAATAAAATCCGGCATAATTCGGCTTTGCATTGTGGGATTAAATGCGTAGATTAATGCGGAATTGCCAACAAGACAAAATTCGTTTTATGAATAACCATCAATACGGCCACTGGCCATCCCCTATTACACCGGAATTACTCACCGCTCAGGGTGTTCGAAACAGCGACCCACAAGCAGTGGGCGAGCGGCTCTACTGGTTGGAAACTCGCCCGCAGGAAAAAGGCCGCAATGTACTGGTTTGCGAACAAGCCGGAAAACGGTCTGAGTTATTTGCGGCGCCGTTAAGTGTGCGCACGCGCGCGCAGGAATATGGCGGCTCCTCGTACCTGGCAACAACGGCATTTATTTTTTATGTGCAAGACAGCGACCAGCGGGTTTATCAATTTGATTTGGCCAGCCAGCAAACGAAAGCCTTAACACCGGAAGGGGCATTTAGATACGCTGATTTTTATCACGACCAAATCCACCAGCGATTGCTCGCTATATGCGAGGACTACACACAAAATTCGCATCACCCAAGCGCCAGAATTATCGCCATAGATTTATCAACCGGAGTGATCAATACCCTCGCCGAAGGTGCCGATTTTTATTCCAATCCACGCCTTTCGCCTGATGCACAACAACTGAGTTATGTACGCTGGTTTCATCCGCAAATGCCATGGGATGGCAGCGAATGTGTTGTTGTGCAATTGGATGGAAATGGCGATTGTGTAAGCGAACAAGTAATCGCCGGCGGCACAACTGAATCCATTTTCCAACCACAGTGGTCGCCCGACAACCAACTGTATTTCGTTTCAGATCGCAATAACTGGTGGAATATCTATCGCTGGGACGGTACAAGTACCCAAGCAATTTACGAATATGCTGCTGAGTTTGCAACGCCACAATGGGTATTCGGCATGAGTACCTATGGCTTTTTAAGCACACAGGAAATTTTCTGCTGTTACAGTCAACACGGTTACTGGCAAATTGGAATCATCGATATTGCCAAAAAAAATCTTCGCAAGATTCCCAGCGAATTTCGCGATATCTCTGCCGTACATTGCAACAACAATTGCGCCTGGTTTATCGCCGCCAGCGCCACGCAAGGCTCGCAACTCTATCGTTACAGCGACCAGAAAATATTACCCATCACCCACGGCGATACGCGGGTTGAGCAGGAATATATAGCGCAAGCTGAAGCCGTTGCATTTCCTACGCGTGACGGCGAAGTTTCCCACGGCTTTTTTTATCGCCCGACTCACGTGCAATTTTCAGTACAACCCGATTCGCCACCACCGCTAGTAGTGATGTGCCATGGCGGCCCCACAGGCGCTACCGAAACAGGGTTGAATTTAAAAATCCAGTTTTGGACCAGCCGCGGTTTTGCCGTGTTAGATGTAAATTATCGCGGCAGTACCGGTTATGGACGCCAGTATCGTGACCGCTTAAAACAAAACTGGGGCATTACGGATGTGATTGACGCTTGCAGCGGCGTGGATTACTTAATTGCGCAGAAGTTGGTTGATGACAATAAAATCGCCATTCGCGGTTCCAGCGCCGGTGGCTATACCGTATTGGCAGCCTTAACCTTCAGTCATCATTTTAAAGCAGGCGCAAGCCTTTACGGAATTGGCGACCTTGAAGCCTTGGCCAAAGACACCCATAAATTTGAAACGCATTATCTTGATTCATTGGTAGGTGCCTACCCCCAAGAGCAAGCCATTTATCATGCCCGCTCCCCGATCCATCACATTGAGCAATTAAATTGCCCGGTGATTTTCCTGCAGGGATTACAAGACAAAGTTGTTCCACCAGCGCAAGCAGAAGCCATGGTCAATGCGTTAACCGCAAAAGGAATTTACACTGAGTATGTTACTTTTGCGGAAGAAGCACATGGTTTCCGCCAAGCACAAACAATTCAACATGCGCTCGAATCCGAACTGGCATTTTATTTAAAAGTATTTGATCAAAAAAATTCCGGAGATAACTAATGGGACGCTGGCGACCCCCCTCAGCCAAAGGTTCAACCTACATTACCGCAGCTGGTTTTAAACGCATGAAAGATGAAGTGACGCAACTCTGGAAGGTGGAGCGCCCGCAAGTCACGCAAGTGGTACACGAAGCGGCCAAAAATGGGGATCGCAGTGAAAACGGCGATTACATTTATGGCAAACGTCGTCTGCGCGAAATTGATTCGCGCGTGCGCTTTTTATCCAAGCGCATGGAGGTGCTGACGGTAGTGGATCGACTGCCTGATGATCACACCAAAGTCTTCTTTGGCGCCTGGGTGACATTGGAAGACGACGACGGCAATGAAAAGACGTACCAAATCGTCGGACCAGATGAGTTCGATGTGGCGCGGCAAAAATTAAGTATGGATTCACCACTCGCCAAGGCGATGCTCGGTAAGCGACTCGATGATGAAATCGTACTGAAGAAGCCTGACGGTGAAGAAATGTTTTATATCGCTGCTATCGAATACAAGCCATATGATCAAGATTAAAAGTTGGCTAATCTAAAAGGGCAGTATCACTGCCCTTGTGTAACGCAAAAAATTACTTGATTAAACGCAACGCAAAAGGAACACGGAAAGGTTTACCGCTAGTCGCCGCAATAATTCCCATAATACAAAACACCAAATGGCAAATGCCTACCGCCGCCATTACCAACACACCAATTAAAATAATCGTCAGTATCATTCCTGCCACATAACCAATCAGGGCAGTGATGGACCAGTTAAGTGCCTCTTTGCTTTGATCCAACACATAGGCGTCATCTTTCTTCACCAGATACAACACCAACCCGGGAATAAAACCAAAAAAGATACTACCCAACCACAACAACAAGGCCAGATTTTTGGCATCTTGCGACACGTTGGTTGCCACTTCGGTACTTGGAGTTTCATTGTTTTCCATAGGCTTCCCCTTTAATTGATCATAATTTGATGGTTGCAGACGCTCATTATGTTTGGAAATCGACTCGCCGGTGATAACGGTCGGCTGGCTATTAATAGCAGCCGACCGGCGATTAAACAACCAGCGATCATTGCAACCTGAAAGGCGCGACGAAAAATGCTATAGTTCGCCACCTTTTTTGCGCCCCGGCCTTGACCGGATCTACCGCCAAATGAATTTGACAGGTTCTATACCCATGACCCAATCACCCCGCAAAATTCTCGTTACCAGCGCCCTGCCCTACGCCAACGGCTCGATTCACCTTGGCCATTTGGTTGAATATATCCAGACCGACATTTGGGTGCGCTTCCAGAAAATGCGTGGAGTAGATTGTACTTATGTGTGTGCAGACGATGCCCACGGAACAGCGATCATGCTCAAAGCCGAGCAGCTCGGTCATTCAGCAGAACAGCAAATTGCCAATGTTAAAGCGGAACACGAGGCTGACTTTGCCGCATTTAATATCGGTTTCGATAACTATCATTCGACCCACTCAGACGAAAACCGCGAGTTGTCGAGCATGATTTACGGCCGCTTGAAAGCCAACGGCCATATCGCCACCCGCGCGATTACCCAGGCTTATGACCCGGAAAAACAATTGTTCCTTGCGGATCGCTACATCAAAGGCACCTGTCCGAAATGTAAAACCGAAGACCAATATGGCGATAACTGCGAGAAGTGCGGCGCGACTTATTCGCCGATGGATTTGATTAACCCTAAATCGGCGATCTCCGGCGCAACACCGGTCGCCAAAGATTCGGAGCACTTCTTCTTCACTCTGCCCGCATTTAGCGATTTCCTGAAAACCTGGACTCGCGCCGGCCACCTGCAAGATGAAGTGGCCAACAAAATGGCCGAGTGGCTGGATGCAGGTCTGCAGGAGTGGGATATTTCCCGCGATGCGCCCTACTTTGGTTTTGAAATTCCGGGGGAGCCCGGCAAATATTTTTATGTATGGCTGGATGCCCCAATCGGCTACATCGCGAGCTTAAAAAATCTGCTCGATAAACAAGGCAAAGATTGGGAAGAATATTGGAAGCCGGATTCCACGGCCGAGGTATATCACTTTATCGGTAAGGACATCGTCAATTTCCACGCGCTCTTCTGGCCGGCCATGCTGCACTCTGCCAATTTGCGCACGCCGAGCAAAATTTGCGTCCACGGTTTCTTGACCGTTAACGGCACTAAGATGAGTAAATCGCGCGGCACTTTCATAAATGCACGCACTTACCTCGATCATTTGAATCCGGAATATTTGCGTTATTACTTTGCGGCGAAACTCACCAGCAATGTGGATGACATCGATTTAAATCTGGAAGATTTTATCCAGCGGGTGAATTCGGATCTGGTTGGGAAAGTGGTAAACATCGCCAGCCGCACCGCCAAATTTATCAACAATGCAGGCGGCAGCCTATCCAGTGAAATTGCGGACAAAGCCTTGTGGCAACAATTTATTGATGCAGGCGAAACCATTGCCGACTACTACGAAAGCCGCGATTACAGCAAAGCCATGCGCGAAATTATGGCGCTAGCGGACGCCGCCAACGAATACATTGCGACGCAAGAGCCCTGGAAACTGGCCAAGCAAGCCGGTGCAGAAGCACAGACGCAAGCGGTGTGTACACTCGGCATCAATATGTTCCGCGCGCTGCTAACTTATTTAAAGCCAGTGTTGCCTGCCTTGACTCTGGATGCGGAACAATTCCTCGGGGAAACCTTAAACTGGAACGCCCCAATCAGTTTCCGCTCGGGTGAAAAAATCAACGAATTCAAGCCGCTATTAACACGCGTAGAAAAAGACAAAGTCGACGCGATGATTGAAGCAGGCAAGGAATCATTGGCCGCTGCGGCGCCAGCAAAAGCGCCGACAGAAAAGACCGGTGAACCTATCGCCGCTGAGATCGAATTTGATGACTTCGCCAAAGTGGATTTGCGCATCGCACTGATTGCGAATGCGGAGCATGTGGAGGGTTCAGATAAATTGCTGCGCCTGACGCTCGATTTGGGTGGCGAAACACGCACTGTATTTTCCGGCATCAAAAGTGCGTACAAGCCTGAAGAGTTAGTGGGTAAATTGACCGTTGTGGTTGCCAACCTTAAACCACGCAAAATGAAATTCGGGATGAGCGAAGGCATGGTCCTGGCTGCAGGCCCAGGTGGTAACGAGCTGTATTTATTGGAACCACACAGCGGCGCCAAACCAGGACAACGGGTGATGTAAATCCCTCCGAGCCTCCCCTTTAAAAAGCCCCCCTCCCCAGCCCTCCCCTTGAAAAGAGGAGGAAGTAAAAGCTCCTCCCCTTGATACGGGGGAGGTTGGGAGGGGGTCTAGTTCTGCTCACCAAGGGGAAGGCAGAGAAGCGGTATAAATCAGCAGAATTTATAAGGATATAAATAAAGCCCATAAGGCTTTATGTCATTTTTATTGAGAATCAGCGCCCGCTTGTCGATAATACGCAGCCCTAATTCATCCCCTTTCCCAGCGACCTTCCTTATCGGACACACATCATGAGTTTCAGCGAATTAGCCATTATTCTGCTCAGTACCGTGCTGGTGAATAATTTTGTGCTAGCCCAATTCCTCGGCCTGTGTCCCTTTATGGGGGTGTCCAACAAGCTGGAAAGTGCGATTGGGATGGCCGGCGCAACCACCTTCGTTATGACCCTAGCATCTATTTGTACCTATTTGGTTGATACCTGGGTCCTCGCTCCTATGGGATTGCAATACCTTCGTACCATTGCCTTCATTCTGGTGATTGCTGCAGTGGTTCAATTCGTAAAAATGTTTATGGAAAAAACCAGTCCCTTGCTCTATCGCGTACTGGGTGTTTTCTTGCCACTGATCACCGTTAACTGCGCGGTCCTTGGGGTAGCGATTTTGAACACTCAGAAAGTCCACAACTTTTTTGAATCCACCATGTACGGCTTTGGCGGCGCCCTGGGTTTTGCCATGGTATTAGTACTTTTCTCGGCCATGCGTGAGCGCCTCGCGGTAGCTGACGTTCCTGCACCTTTCAAAGGGGCTTCAATTGGCATGATCACCGCCGGCCTGATGGCACTAGCCTTTCTAGGCTTTGGCGGCCTGGTAAGCCTGCAATAAACGGAGCCTGCGCAATAATGATCGAGTTTATCCTGCAAAATCCGGTAACCAGTGCCTTATTTGCTCTGGGTGGTTTGTCTGCACTCTTCGGTGCAGTGCTGGGCTTTGCTGCCGTGAAATTCAAAGTGGAAGGCGATCCGATTGTGGATCAGATCGATGCCCTTTTACCCCAAACCCAATGCGGTCAATGCGGTCACCCCGGCTGCCGCCCCTACGCCCAGGCAATTGCCGATGGCGAGGCTATCAATAGATGCCCGCCCGGCGGCCAAGCCACAATTAACGCCCTTGCCGACCTGCTGGATGTAGAAGCACCTTCACTGGATGCCGAGCATGGTGAACACTCCGATGTAAAAAAAGTGGCGTTCATTCGCGAAGACGAATGTATTGGTTGCACCAAGTGTATCCAGGCTTGTCCGATGGACGCCATCCTCGGTGCCGCCAAACACATGCACACGGTCATTGCCGATGAGTGCACCGGCTGCGACCTGTGTGTGGAACCCTGTCCGGTCGATTGTATCGACATGATTCCGGTGCAAACGGACCTCAAAACCTGGAAATGGGATTTACCGGCCACCAACCAAAAACCGGTTTTCCATGTGATCGCGAGCGAAGTGAATTTGATCGCCTCTGACCAGGGGCGCGGTGCGGCGTTTGACCAAACACGCAAAGACACCGATGAGACAGGTAAAGCTGCCTAAATGACGAGCCTAATAAAAGTCTGGGAACTACCCGGCGGTATCCACCCACCAGAAAATAAACACCAATCCCTGCAATTGCCGCTGGGTGATATTCCCTTGCCGCCGGTATTGGTCATTCCCTTGAACCAGCATATGGGCACCCCGGCACAGCCAGTGGTGCAAGTGGGCGAACGTGTACTAACCGGCCAACTCATTGGCGCGGCTGACGGCACCTTCAGTGCCAATACCCACGCATCTACTTCAGGGACAGTGATCGCAATAGAAGCGCGCGCCATCCCACACCCCTCGGGAATGACTGCGGAATCCATAGTGATTCAGCCCGACGGCAAACATGAGTGGATTTTGTTAGATGAGTGCGCAGACTACCGCGCACTGGATCGCCTGGAGCTGCTTAAGAAAATCCGCGCGGCGGGTATTGCCGGCCTCGGTGGAGCGGGTTTCCCTACCGCAGTCAAGCTCGCCCCCAAGTCTACCCAAGTGATAGATACCCTGATCCTGAATGGCGCCGAATGCGAGCCTTACATCACGGCCGATGACATTCTGATGCAGGTGCGCGCCGATCAACTGGTAGCGGGCACACTGCTGCTGAGCCACATCCTCCATCACCCTAAAAACCTGCTAATTGGCGTTGAGGACAATAAACCCAAAGCCATTGCCGCATTGAAAGCCGCCGTCGCTGGCGCGGCGGTGAATGATCCGGAAGCAGCGAACATTAAAGTGGTTGCCTTTCCGACCAAATACCCTTCGGGCGGCGCCAAGCAACTGATCCAAATCCTTACCGGGCGTGAAATCCCAAGCGGCCACCACTCGGCCGATATCGGCGTTATCTGCGTTAACGTAGGTACTGCCGTAGCTGCCTGGCGGGCTATCCGCTATGGCGAGCCGCTAATTTCGCGGGTTACCACGGTGGTAGGTGATGCACTGCAAACCCAGCGGAATATCGACGCGCTAATTGGCACCCCAATCAGCTATCTACTGGAGCAACACGGGTTTGATGCCAGCCGCGCCTCCCGCGTAGTGATGGGCGGCCCGATGATGGGCTTTAGCCTGCTCGATATGGATTCCCCGGTAATCAAAACCACCAACTGCATACTCGCACCCAGCAAGCAGGAGTTGCCGCCACCGGAACCCGCCCAGGCGTGTATCCGCTGCGGTATGTGCGCGGAAGCTTGTCCGGTTAGCCTACTGCCACAACAATTGTTCTGGTACGCACAGGCAGAAGATTTTGAGCGACTGGAATCGCACAACCTTTTTGATTGCATCGAGTGTGGTGCCTGCTCTTACGTTTGTCCCAGCAGTATTCCGCTGGTGCAATACTATCGCGCCGCCAAAGGCAGCATCCGCCTGCATGAGATAGAAAAAGAAAAAGCCGACCGCTCGCGTCAGCGTTTCGAATTCCGCAAGTTGCGTATCGCCAAAGAAGAGGCGGAAAAAGAAGCGAAACGCTTTGCGCGCCAGAAAGCGGCCGAAGAAGCCAAGAAAAAACTGGCGGAAAAAGCTGCCGCTGAGCCTACAACTACAGCAGCCGGATCGGCAACGGATGTCGTCAGCGCTGCCGTCGCCAAAGCCGGCACAGTACAAGTGTCGCCCGACGAACAAAAAGCCAAGCTCGAGCGCCTGCTGGCTGCCGCCAAAAACGGTTTGGACTTTGCGCGAAAACCGTTGGTGCCCAATGAGACCGGTGTTGCGATTACTGAAGAACAGCTTGAAAAGCAAAAAGCCCGCATCAAGCAGGCTGAACTAAAAGTTACAGAAGCAGAGAAAAAATTGGCCGAGTTTACGGCGAGCCAAGCTAACGCTGCCCCTGGACTCGCTACTCCGGCAGCTGCTGCACCGATAGCGGATCCAAACGATCCTGTTGCCGCTGCGATCGCCCGCGCTCAAGCCAAGCTAACCATGTCCCCGGAGGACAAGGCGCGCGCAAATCTGGAATCGCTCCGCTCGCGGTTGGCCAAAGCGGAAGAAAAAGTCGCTGCCGCCAAAGCCGAAGGCAGCGCCAACCTGGATGCTCTAGAGCAAGGTGCAGGCAAGTTGCGCGATAAAATTGCCGAAGCCGAAGCTGAGCTTAAAACACTGGGCATCACCGAGACAGCAGCGGTTACAGCACCGCAACCCGCCGCTGCAGCAGAAACGCCGGCAGCGCCGGAAACAGCCGAACAAAATGCAGCCCAGGCCGCAATCGAAAAAGCCAAAGCAAAGGCAGCTGCTATGGCCAGTATGAGCGACGATGAAAAGCGTGCAGAGCAGATTCAATCCCTGCAAAACCGTTTGCAAAAAGCACGCGAACGTTTGGCCAAAGCCGAAGCAGAAAATGATCCCAATATCGAAGCCTTCCGCGCCGGTGTAACCAAGCTGGAAGAAAAACTGAGCGAGATGGCCTGATGGCGTTACTAAATATCACCTCCCCCCACACCCAGGGGGCTAATCGTACCGGGCGCGTAATGCGTCTGGTGGTTTATGCGACCTTTCCGGGGATTGCCGCGTTAACCCATTTCTTCGGCGTTGGTGTGCTGATCAATGTATTTTTGGCAAGCCTGATGTGCATTGCATTTGAAGCAGCAGTATTGAAGTTGCGTCAGCGGCCAATCCTGTTTTATCTGCGCGATTGCAGCGCACTGGTGACTGGCGTATTGATCGGGGTTTCCCTGCCCGCTTATTGCCCCTGGTGGCTGGTGGTAAGTGCCAGCTTTATCGCGATTGTGTTGGCCAAACAGCTTTACGGCGGCATGGGCTTCAACCCTTTTAACCCGGCCATGGTCGCCTATGCGCTGCTGCTGGTGTCTTTCCCATTACAGATGACAAGTTGGCCAACACCGCTGCCACTGCTGGCAGATGGTCAGACCACTCCGAGTATTGTCACCGCCCTGAACAAGGTCTTTTTCAGCACACCGATTGATGGCTACAGCTCGGCGACGGTGCTGGACATCATGAAACAAAACTCAGGATTAACCCTGTCCGACCTCTATCAACAAGAGCCGGTGTTTGATGGTCGCTGGGCCGGTGCTGGTTGGGAATGGGTAAATATTGCATTTTTGATCGGCGGTATTTACCTGCTCTACAAAAAGGTTTTCACCTGGCATGCGCCTGTTTCCATGTTGACCGCCCTGGCCCTGATGGCAGCGCTGTTTTATGACAGTGGCAGCTCCAACTCCAGTGGCTCGCCCATTTTTCATCTGCTCTCTGGTGCCACTATGTTGGGAGCATTCTTTATAGTGACCGACCCGGTTAGCTCCGCCGTAAGTACGCGCGGTCGTATTGTCTACGGTGCATTGATTGGCGTACTGGTGTATGTCATCCGCAGTTGGGGAACCAGCTACCCTGATGGCGTTGCGTTCGCCGTGTTGTTGATGAATTTTGCTGCACCATTTATCGATTACTACACTACGCCACGCACTTATGGCCACAAAAAACCGCGCCGTGCGACTGACAACAGTCCACGCGACGGCCATTGATGGAGAACAACTATGCTCGGTAAATCCATCAGCAAAAACACCTTGATTCTCACCGCCTTCGCCGTAGTCACCGCAGGCGCTTTGGCGCTGACTAACCTTGGCACGCAAGAGCGTATCGCCAATGCCGAGCGCGCGACTCAGCAGCGTGCGCTCTATGAAATTGTACCGCTCAGCCAACACGACAACGATTTGCTGACCGACACCATTCCCGTTCCCAAAGAGGCATGGGAGCCATTGGGTGCAACGGCCGACAGCAAAATTCACCGCGCGCGCCATAACGGCGAGATTTCCGCGCTGATCATTCCTGCAGTAGCGCACGATGGTTACTCGGGCGATATCAGTATGATCGTGGGAGTGAATCGCGATGGCACAGTTGCTGGCGTGCGTATTTTATTGCATAAAGAAACACCCGGACTGGGCGATAAAATCGAGCTGAAAAAAAATCAATGGATCTTGAATTTCAACGGCAAGAGTTTGCAAGTTCCGGTGATTGAGGAATGGAAAGTCAAAAAAGATGGTGGGGCATTCGATCAATTTGCGGGCGCAACCATTACACCCCGCGCGGTCGTTGGCCAAATTAAACGTGTACTGGAATTTATTGCTACTAATCAGCAAACTTTGTTCGCTGAAACCCAAACCAGCACTGCTGTAACTTCAGCATCTGCCACACAACCTTGATGAGGTGGTCACCATGAGCGATGTGAATTACAAAGAAATTGTCGAAAAAGGTTTATGGAGCAATAACCCGGCACTGGTTCAGTTGCTCGGTTTATGCCCATTGTTGGCAGTCAGCTCCAGCGTTGTAAATGCATTGGGACTGGGATTTGCGACCCTATTGGTATTAACCACCACCAACTCGGTAGTTTCTTTAATCCGTTCTTATGTTAGCGATGCAGTGCGTTTACCGGCGTTCGTGATGATTATTGCCTCTGCAGTAACCTGTATTGAATTGCTGATGAAAGCATTCACCTTCGAGCTGTACCAAATTCTTGGATTATTTATACCGCTAATCGTTACTAACTGCGCTGTGCTCGGTCGTGCCGACGCCTTTGCCAGTAAGAATAAAGTTCTTCCTGCCGCGATCGATGGTTTCATGATGGGCTTGGGCTTCTTGCTTGTACTGATCTGTGTGGGCGCCGTGCGAGAATTGTTGGGTACCGGGCACTTGTTCGCCGACATGCAATTAATTTTTGGCGAATCAGCACGCAGCTGGCAACTCAATATATTCGGGGCAAATTATCCGAATATGATTTTTGCACTCCTTCCTCCCGGCGCGTTTATTGTGGCGGGCTTTCTCATCGCCATTAAAAATGTCGTGGACGAAAAGCGCAAACAGCGCGCCGCCGCACAAAAAACAGAAGCAACCAAAGGCAGTAAGCGCGTCCGCACCACAGGCACCGTTGCCTGATTCATTTCTGTAATGCTAAGGTCACACTCTGGCCTTAGCATTTTTCTGCTGTTAATGCCCTACCTGAATCACATCCCACTCGCGTTAACACGTTGCTGTTTCTGCCACTCGAGGTCCACCATGTTTCATATTGAAGAAGCCAAACTCATCGCCTTCTACGACAAATTCGTAGCCCCCTGGAGCATGAAGATTTTCATCGCGCTATTAATTTTCTTGATCGGGCAAATGGTGGCAAAAATTATCGCGCGCATACTCGGTAAAGTATTGAGCCACACCAAGCTGGATAAAATTCTGGTGGACTTTATCCAATCATTGGTCAATGCCCTATTACTGGTGTTTGTGATTGTGGCTGCGCTGGATCAACTGGGCGTTAACACCAACTCAGTGATTGCAGTGTTAGGTGCAGCAGGTTTGGCAATTGGTTTGGCACTGCAAGGCTCACTGCAAAATTTCGCGGCCGGTTTCATGTTATTAATTTTTCGCCCGTTTAAAGATGGCGACTTTGTCGAAGCGGCTGGCACCTCCGGCATAGTAGAAAAAATTGGCATTTTTTCTACTACCTTGCGCACCGGCGATAACAAAGAAGTGATTATCCCCAACGGCTCCATCTACAGCAGCAATATCATTAACTATTCCAAGCGCCCCACCCGCCGCATCGATATGATTTTCAGTATCGGATACCACGACGATATTCGTCTCGCGCGCGATGTCATCGCCGGCATCATCAAAACCGAACCGCGCATCTTATTTGAGCCAGAACCCCAAATCGTGGTCGGCGAGCTGGGTGCGAGTAGCGTTAACTTCTACGTACGTCCCTGGGTAAAGACCGATGACTATTGGGATGTCCGTTTTTCCCTTAACGAAAAAATCAAACTGGCCTTTGATGAACACGGCATTACTATCCCGTTTCCCCAGATGGATGTTCATTGGAACAAACAAGCCCCAAAATAGCTCACCGGTTTCCCCTAAAACTACCCGATAAGTCTTTGATTCCAGCAGCTTAGTTTTAGGGCATAAACAAAAGATCTTTTTTGGTGCATATCAGCCCGTCGTCAAAAATTGCCTTGACGGTGGTTTAACCTGCTCTTAACCTAACCGCCCTTTTTTTAGTACCGGTTCAAACTATGACCTACTGCGTCGCGATAAAAGTTAATGCGGGTTTAGTCTTCTGTTCAGACTCCCGCACCAATGCCGGTGTCGATCAGGTCAGCACCTATAGCAAGCTGTACCATTTCAGTATTCAAGGCGACCGCCAGTTGGTGATTAACTCTGCCGGAAACCTGGCCACCACCCAATCGGTGATCGCCAAAATCCGTAAAGACATCAAAGATGGTGCGGATATTAGCCTCGCCACCGTAGCTAGTATCCACGATGCCGCCGATTACGTCGGTGAAATAAGCGTCGCAATTCAGGAAAAACACGCCCAACACAATAGCAATGTCAGCTTTGAAGCCAGCTTTTTGCTGGGCGGTCAAATCGGTCTGGAGACGCCGGCAGTGATGCTGATTTACCCACAGGGCAACCACATCACCACTTCGGACCAAACGCCCTACCTGCAAATTGGCGAGAGCAAGTACGGCAAACCGATTCTGGATCGTATCCTTAAGCCCGAAACCGCACTGGATACTGCCTCCCTCTGCGCGCTGGTGTCCATGGATTCCACGATGCGTTCCAACCTCACCGTCGGCCCGCCAATTGAGCTGATGACCTACGCCACGGACAGCGGCGTTATGAAACACAGCGCCTTCGCGGCCGACAACGAGTACCTGCGCAACCTGACCAAATCCTGGGATCACCAGATCGTTCAGGCTTTTTTGCAGTTACCGCCACCGCCGCAGAACTAAAGGCCCGCACGTTCAAACGCCGCAACCTCTGCGGCGTTTTTATTTGCGCGTTCTCCTTCTGGCGAACGAACAGGTGTGCATATGGTGCAGATATTGCCTTAATAACCCCAACCCATGAAAAGGCGAGCCCATCTGCAATAAAAGTGATTGTCACAGCATCACAACGATTGGGGATGATAATAACTTGCCCATTTCCCACTCTGGTGCACACTTGAATGCACCAGTTTGGCTCACTCTCCGGTTATTGGAAGGAATTTTTTATGGCTATTCGCGTTGCCATTCATCATAAGACTGAATACCGTTTTGACCGTCTTACCACTCTGTTCCCCCATGTATTGCGTTTGCGCCCGGCGCCGCATAGTCGCACCAAAATTCACAGTTACTCGCTCAAGATAGAACCAGAGCACTTTATTAACTGGCAACAGGACCCTTTTGGTAATTTCCAGGCACGTCTGGTGTTTCCGGAACAGTGCAGCCATTTAAAATTTGAAGTGGAAGTGGTCGCGGAGATGACGTCGATAAATCCCTTCGACTTTTTTGTCGAGGAATATGCCGAGCATGTGCCCTTTGAATATGACCCACAATTAAAGCGCGAATTAATTCCCTATCTGGAGATTGCTGAAGCTGGTCCCCTACTCAGCAAATTGGTCAATAAAATTAAAGCGGAAATTCGCCATCGTCAGGTCA
This sequence comes from Cellvibrio sp. KY-GH-1, assembly GCF_008806975.1. Taxonomy (NCBI): domain Bacteria; kingdom Pseudomonadati; phylum Pseudomonadota; class Gammaproteobacteria; order Cellvibrionales; family Cellvibrionaceae; genus Cellvibrio; species Cellvibrio sp. KY-GH-1. The sequence continues at coordinate 5,266,778 of NZ_CP031728.1, read as the reverse complement.
CCGAAAATCCCTGGCACATTAACGATTTTATGGTGAGCATCAATCAGCAAATCCAACAGGACATTGGTTATGGCGTGCGTCTTGAACCGGGCATACAAACCTGTGAAGAAACATTAACACTCGCCAAGGGATCTTGCCGCGACAGCGCCTGGTTATTAGTACAAGTTTTCCGTCACTTGGGTTATGCCGCACGTTTTGCATCCGGCTATTTGGTGCAACTCACTGCCGATGTAAAAGCACTCGATGGCCCCAGCGGCCCGGAGAAAGATTTCACCGATTTGCATGCCTGGACCGAAATTTTTATTCCCGGTGCCGGCTGGGTTGGGCTCGATCCCACGTCCGGCTTATTGGCCACCGAGGGTCACATTCCGCTCGCGTGTACGCCAGATCCTATTTCTGCCGCACCTATCACTGGTGCCACTAGTAAATGCGAAGTGGAATTCAGTTACAGCAACGAAGTGTTTCGCGTACTCGAAGACCCACGCGTAACCAAACCTTACACCGAAGAGCAATGGGCGACGATTAATGCACTGGGCGCGGCCATCGATAAAGAATTAATTGAGCAGGATGTTCGCTTGACGACTGGCGGTGAACCAACGTTCGTTTCCATCGACGACATGGAATCAGAACAATGGAACACAGGCGCATTAGGTGCCGATAAATTGCGCCTCGCCAAAGATTTATTACTGCGCATGCGCACTACGTTTGCCCCGAATGGTTTGCTGCACTATGGCCAGGGAAAATGGTATCCGGGCGAAGAAGTGCCACGCTGGGCTCTCGGCTGTTTCTGGCGTACTGATGGCCAAGCTTTGTGGCGCAACCCTGCGCTACTCGCGCGTGTCGATAAGGATTACGGCTTAACGCATCTGGATGCAAAAAAATTCGCGGACGCCTTGTGCGATAAAATTCACGTCAACAGCGAACATATTATTCCCGCCTATGAAGACACCCTTTATTACTTGTGGGCCGAGCAAAAGTTACCCGCTGATATTGACCCGTTAAAAGCGGATTTAAAAGATGACTTGGAACGGCGTCGTATCGCCCAGATTTTATCGCGCGGGTTAAATACCGAATCCGGTTATGTATTACCGATTGAGTGGAATTACATCCATCACAATTGGCTCACTGGCCGTTGGAAAATGCGCGCCGATAATTTGTTATTAATCCCCGGCGACTCCCCCATGGGATTACGCTTGCCGCTAAACTCGCTCGACTTTCCGGCACATGAGTACGAGCGTTACCAACCAGAAAATGATCCACTGGAAACGCGCGAACCTCTGGCGCCCAGTGGCCAGCAATACAACCAGTTAACCCTGGAAAAATCCGGCCCGGGTAAAACCGGTCCGCACTCGCAAACCTTACAACTCCGTCCCGCGCAGACACAATCCAAACAAAAACCACCGAACAAATCCTATATTGAAGCGGGCTATGTCATTCGCACTGCACTCTGTTTTGAAGTGCGTGAAGGCCGCATGCATTTATTTATGCCGCCACTCACTTATTTGGAACACTATGTAGCGCTCATCGAAGCCATTGAGGACACCGCGTCGGCATTAGGCATTCCAGTCGTCATTGAAGGTTATGAACCGCCGAAAGATTATCGCCTGAAGAAGTTTTTAATTACGCCAGACCCAGGTGTAATAGAAGTTAATATTCATCCGGTTGAAACTTGGAAAGATTTGGTCAACAACACCGAAGCGCTGTATGAAGATGCGCGGCAATGCCGATTGGGCACTGAAAAATTTATGCTCGACGGCCGTCACTCCGGCACCGGCGGTGGCAACCACGTCACGTTTGGCGGATGGTCTCCCGCTAACAGTCCATTTTTACGCCGGCCCGATTTATTGCGCAGTCTGGTAACTTATTGGCAACATCACCCGGGGCTCTCCTATTTATTTTCCGGTTTATTTATCGGACCAACCAGTCAATCGCCGCGCGTGGATGAAGGCCGCGATGAAATGCTTTACGAATTAGAGATTGCGTTCAAACAAATGCCCGAAGGCATTGTGGAGCAGCCGTGGCTAGTTGATAGACTAATGCGCAATCTACTAATCGACATTACTGGCAACACTCACCGCTCGGAATTTTGCATCGATAAATTATATTCACCGGGTAGTGCCAGCGGTCGCCAAGGCATTTTGGAGTTTCGCGGTTTTGAAATGCCTCCGCACGCGCGCATGTCACTGGTGCAAATTTTATTGCTGCGTTGCTTGATCAGCCGCTTCTGGAAAAATCCCTATAAGCAACCACTGGTACGCTGGGGAACATTGCTGCACGATAAATTTATGCTACCGCATTATGTGTGGGAAGATTTACGCAATGTCGTTAATGATTTGAATGAAAATGGCTATCCCTTCCAGCTCGAATGGCTCGCCGCTTTTGAAGAATTTCGCTTCCCGCATTATGGCCGCGTGCAGTTGGATGATATCCAAATCGAATTGCGCTGGGCCATTGAGCCCTGGCATGTTCTGGGCGAAGAGGTGAGTAGCTTTGGTACCTCGCGCTATGTAGATTCATCAGTCGAGCGCTTGCAAGTAAAAGTCACCGGCTTAACACCGGGCCGCTATGTGCTTGCGTGTAATGGTCGTCGCGTGTGTTTGAGCCCAACCGGTAAACATGGAGAGTATGTCGGCGGTGTGCGCTATCGCGCCTGGCAGCCGCCTTCGGCCCTTCATCCCACCATTGGCATCCATTCACCGCTGGTGTTTGACTTGATCGATACCTGGAATGGTAAGAGTATCGGGGGTTGTAGTTATCACGTCAGCCACCCTGGCGGGCGCAGTTATGATCGCTTCCCGGTCAATGCCAACGAGGCGGAGTCACGTCGCGGCAACCGTTTCTTCGACTTCAACCACACGCCAGGCGCTTTGCCTATAACACCCGCCGGCAAAATCCTGCGCGAGTTTTTCGAGCACAAACATCCGCCGCGCCCCATGGCACCTCCGATGGAAGAACCAGCCGATGAGTACCCCCACACGCTGGATCTACGGCGCTAAACGTCTGAACCACTCAACCCTGTGCGCGCAGGGTTGAGGGAACTACGCAGAAACCGGGTCGCCAATGAGGAAATGGGGTTAAAATGAATGGCATACACATAACTACAATGAATCAACGCAATGAATTCCAAGTCTATGGAAACAAGGGTCAATACCAATAACCGTGCATTCAGCTATCCATCACCCACGGATGGAGCTGATGAAGCCTACGACAAAGACGGGCGCATCCGCCCCTATTGGCGCTACCTGCTGCACAGCCTGGAAACATTGGGGCAAGACACCATCGAAGAACGCCAAAAGAAAGCGCGGAGGATTCTGCGCGACGATGGCGCCACTTATAAAATTTATGATGAGCCTGACGCTAACCAAAGTTGGCAACTGAATCCCATTCCACTCCTTATTAACAGCGATGAATGGAGCCAAATTGAGTCTGGTTTGATTGAGCGTGCCGAGCTGTTTAATTTTTTACTGCAAGACATTTACGGCGATCGCAAATTAATTCGCCAAGGCATTATTCCGCCGGAACTGCTGTTTTCTCACCAAGGTTTTTTACGCCCCTGCCACGCGGTAAAACTTCCCGGCACCCATCAATTAATTTTGCACGGCGTCGATTTGGTACGTGCACCCAACGGCACCATGCATGTCATGGGCGACCGCACCCAGGCACCGTCCGGCGCAGGTTATGCACTTGAAAATCGCACGGTAATGAATCGGGTTTTCCCGAGCTTATTTCGCGACAGCCATGTACACCGCTTGTCGTTATTTTTTTCGCGCATGCGCCAGCGCCTACAAGAATTAAATCCCAACGGTGGAATAGCCCGTATTGTTGTTCTCACTCCGGGTATTTATAACGAGGCCTATTTCGAACACGCCTACCTCGCCAACTATTTGGGTTTCCAATTAGTGCAAGGCAGCGATTTAAGCGTGCGCAACGGCTATGTGTGGATGAAAGCACTGGATGGATTAAAACGCGTGGATGTCATTTTGCGCCGCGTAGACGACATTTATTGCGACCCGGTTGAATTGAAGGGTGACTCGCGCTTGGGCGTACCCGGCTTATTGGAAGTCGCGCGCACGGGGCGAGTGGCGATTGCCAATCCGCTTGGTTCCAGTGTTCTAGAAAACCCCGCGCTATTGCGCTATTTGCCTGCTATTGCCAAAGCACTGCTGGGGCGAGAATTGCAATTACCGTCAGTACGAACCTGGTGGTGCGGAAACCCGGATGATTTGGAATACGTGTGCGCAAATTTAAAAAATCTGATGATTAAACCAACCTACCGACGCCCGGGAATCTATGAGGTCTATGGCGGCGATATGGATGATACCAAGTTGCTCGCCTGGCAAAATCGTATCCGTAAAAACCCTTATCAATTTGCGGCCAAAGAATTTATTCCCGGCGCCAGTACGCCCACCTGGTTTCAGGGCGAAGTGCAACCACGCCCTGCGGTATTACGGACATTTTCAGTGGCAAGCGAAGGTTCTTACGCGGTAATGCCGGGCGGACTCACACGCGTTAATTTAGATCCGAACAAAAAAATTATTTCAAACCAGCGCGGCTCAGTATCCAAAGATACTTGGATACTGGCGTCTGAACCGGAAAAGCAAATCAGTTTGCGCCCCCTGGAAGTTCAACCCACAGTAGAGAGCAGCTCAGAAGTTCCCAGTCGTGTTGTGGAAAATTTATTTTGGATGGGTCGCTACGCCGAGCGCGCAGAATCTGCGCTGCGTTTATTGCGTACGGTGTTCATTCAAATTAACAAAACCGAAAAATTGCCCGATGCGGTTCAACGTACGCTGCTCAGCGCAGTCACACACGTTACCTCCACCTACCCAGGCTTTACCAGTTTGCAGCCGGCACTGCTAAAAAATCCCGAGCCGGAAATGATTGCCATTATTGTGGAGCAGCAACGACTAGGCAGCGTTGCTAATAATATTCTCGCGATGATCAATTCTGCCGAGCAAGTAAAGGAGCAACTTTCCAGTGACACCCAACGTGTTATCAACGATATCGGCGACGAATTGGAGCAACTGAAAACCACGCTCGAACCCTCGTCACTTTCAGCTCTGGAAGATGCGCTTGCCCCAATGATCACCACCTTGCTTGCCTTCGCCGGCCTTATCCACGAAAGCATGACACGCGGAAATGGCTGGCACTTTATGGAAATGGGCCGCAAGCTTGAGCGTGCACTGCAAATTATTTCCAGTTTACGTTCAATGTTATGTGCCCGTTTTGATGAGACCGAACAGGAAATTTTAATCGAGTCCTGCCTGATGTGCGGCGAGGCGCTAATTCCGTATCGTCGCCGCTATCAAAACGGTATCCGCATTGATCAAGGTTTGGAGATGATGATGCTCAACTCCAAAAACCCACGCTCATTAATTTATCAATTGGATCGTCTCGATCAACACTTTGCTGAACTACCTAACGACGGCGAAGCACTTTTGGCTGAGCACAAATTTTTATTGGAAGCGACTACTGCATTAAAACTCAGCGATGTAAAACTGTTAGCGAAAACCGAAAGTGGGATTCGAACCGAGCTGGACCAGTTACTGTCACGCTTGCAATATCTTATTACCAACACCGCGAAAGCGATTGGCCAACGCTATTTCGATCACGCCGAAGGCCCGCAACTGCTAGTAAAAAATACTAACTGGCAAGATCAGCTATGAAATACCGTATTCATCACAGCACCTGTTACAAATATGCGCTACCCGTAAGCCACTGCTACAACCTGGCCTACGTACTACCGCGCTCGACAGAACGTCAGCGCGTAGAAAATATTGAGATTAAATTGTCGCCGGCGATTTCCAGCCAGTCCCAGCATCTAGATTATTTTGGCAATCGTTTTCTACAATTTGCGATCGAAAAAGATCATCAGGAACTGAAAGTCAGCATAACCAGTGAATTAACCATTCAGGAAAACACCAGCAACATCAATTTAGACTTTGGGACACCTTGTGCCTACGTCAAATACCTGCTCAAAAATAGTAAGGATTGGGAAACACTGTGCGCACGCGAATTTTTATTGGATTCTCCCATGGTGCAACAGCACCCGGATTTAGCCGAATACGCGACCGCGAGTTTTGCTGATGACCGCCCGTTTCTCTCGGCAGTCATGGATTTGACCCAACGCATATTTAACGATTTTACCTACGATCCAAATTTCTCGGATGTCGCCACGCCACTGGCCGAAGTGCTCAAACATAAACGCGGCGTCTGCCAGGATTTTGCGCACCTGGCTATTGGGTGTTTGCGTTCGCTGGGATATCCAGCGCGTTATGTCAGCGGCTATCTGGAAACATTACCTCCACCCGGCAAAGAAAAATTGGTAGGTGCAGATGCCAGTCACGCCTGGTTTGCGGTTTATTCGCCGGGCGAAGGTTGGTACGAGTTCGACCCCACCAACAACACCCTTACCAGTGCACAACACGTTACCACCGCGTGGGGACGTGACTATTCCGATGTCACGCCGCTCAAAGGCGTCATTTTTGGCGGCGGGATCTCGCCCCAGCTGATGGTATCGGTAGACGTACAGAGGGTCACCGAGGATATAATTCAGGGCCTCTAATCCCCAGGAATTATCCGCTCCATGACCCAGCCTATATCAATACCGCTGAAAGACAGTTACAAGCTGTTCAACCATGGCCCGGTCAGCATTATCACCAGCGCCCATGGAGAGAAACGCAATATCATGGCTGCCGCCTGGACTATGCCGCTGGATTTTTCGCCCGCCAAAGTTGCAGTCGTGATTGATAAAAACACCTACACGCGCGAATTGGTCAACGCCAGCGGCGAATTTGGTTTGCAATTTCCCATGCGCAAAATTGCGCAGCTCACATTGGATGTTGGTGATGTGAGCGGCCGCGAGCTGGATAAATTTTCCCGCTTCAATATCAACACATTCCCCGCCGCTAAAATCGCTGCACCCTTTATTGAAGATTGCATTGGCTGGCTGGAGTGCAAAGTAATCAAGCAAGGCGCAGAAGACATTGATCTCATCGTCGGCGAAGTTGTCGCTGCCTATGCCGATGCCGAACAATTTCTTAATGGTCGCTGGCATTTCTCTGACGATCCACAAAAACGCAGCATCCACTATATGGCTGCCGGGGAGTTTTATACCACCGGCGAAGCATTTAAAACTGACAGCAGTTATTCGAAATAATCGCCAAGCATTGCCCCAACAAAAAAAAGGGCGCAATAAATTGCGCCCCTACGGAATATAAAACTGTTATACAAGGATTAGATCTGCAACGATAAAAATGAAAGTGTAATTTTATTCACAACCATTCGACGTCAGCCAAGAAATAGCAAATTACAGATTATCGAAAGCATCTTGCCGACCAAGCACCCTCATTATTTCAACATAATTGTCTTGGGCGTTCACGCGATAATAAATACTATCAACACCGCAAACACTGCGCCGATAACCTTCGCGGATATCATCAACAGCCGGATAAACCAGAGGGGCACGACTTATTTTTTCGAATCGCGCGATCAGTGCATGATAGTAACGTTCCGCTTGATGCTCGCCGAATTCCGTTACGCCGTGCCAGTAAATTCTGGCCAGATCCATCCTTGCTTCATGACTTAGTCGATACCGCATTACGCCCCAATCCCTTCTTAATTTCCTTTAACAGGTCTTCCGTGCTTTGTTCACTAAACCCGCTTTGTTCCGCCTGAATCAATTTTCCACGGATCAGCTCAATTCCCATTGCGGCTTCCTGCTCTCGCAATTGGCGTTCACGTATGAGCTCCCTGACCACCTCACTTTCGTTGCCGTAATGGCCCATCTCAATCTGGGCCTTAATCCAGCTATCTTGCTGGTCGGTTACCGTAATACTCTTTTTTACCATACCCATACTAATGCCTCAGATTCGCCATACACATACTACTCAGTAGCATAATATACTACCACCATAACTGAAGTCATTCTTAACCTGCAGGTGAATCAAAACTTGTCTAACGAGAAAAATCCTTAAAACAGAAAACGAATAAGCAAAATGTTCGAGAAATATCAGGGCGCAATAAATTGCGCCCCTACGGTCAGCATTTGATAATTCACCCCGTAGGGGTTCAATTTATTGAACCCCTATTTCCCCCAGCACAATTTTAACTATTGGTCGCGATTAAAAGGCTATGGATCAACAGTAAAAGTCACAAACTTGAGCGTGCGATTACCGCTGGTGTCCACGGCAACTATTCCAACGCCCTTAACACCAACAGAAACGCCGGTCGCAGGTAGTGTGTAAGTTAATTTATAGGTTTTACTCACACTGTCATAAATCATTGGTTGAACATTGGAGCCACCCAGCGCTTTTAAATCAGCCGAGACACTTGCTACCGGAATTCCACCCAAGGAAATTTTTGCGCTAACCACCAGCGTTGCTGCAGAGCTAATACTTGCATTAACCGGCGTGATCGTTTGCGAACTTATTTTTAATGTCGGCGCTGGCTCGCGTTGTTGTGCATACAACCATTGCCACATTGCTTGTGAACTATAAGTTGTCGACCAACCGCTATGTCCACTGGCAGCATAAATAGTCATGAGTGTTTTTGCCGAACTATCCAACGGAGCACGGCCATCATTCCAATTCCATTGGGTTGGTAACAAATCACCGGGCAATATTTTCCCCAAGGCTGCCGTTCTATCCGTCGCTGCTTGTGTAGCACCGCCATTGGCGGAATAATTTTGCATTACTTTTGCAGTTGCAAATGGAATCATGCGATCAATATGCTCCACTGTACATTCGCGATGCGTATAACTCTTGCAACGGAATAAATCCGTCACTGGCCCCAAGCCCGGCCCGACATTAGTATCGTTATAATTATGAAATGCCCAGGTAGGAACATGGCTCGCCGCGTTAATAGAACTCAATGCAGATTCAGTACCCGCAACAGGAACAATCGCTGCGACTTTGGTGTATTTGCTCGCAGCGTAAGCCCAGGTACCACCACCTAACGACAAACCAGTTACATAAATCCGCTCATCATCCACGCGCACCTGGGTTTTAACATATTCGATCATTGCATCAATATTCGATGCGTTCCAACTACTGCATGTCTGTGGTTGTAAAATAATTCCGTTTAAAAATGGGCGCTGGTTGCTATAAGCAGTTCCCTGCAAAATTTGATAACCCGGTGAATTCAGGCTGGATTTATTCAATATATCCAATGAGCCCTTGCTACAGGTTTCACCAAGCCCATGCAACCAAACCAATAGCGGATATTTCTTACAAGGCGCATAGGAATAACCCGCCGGACGATACAACCAATGCCCCATGGTGTAAGGCGATACACCATCGATATAAGTGTATTTTGTTAATTTATCATCAAGTGCTGTATCACTCGCTTCGCAAGTATCAGGAACAATGATGCGGCTGACAATTTTCATCGCACCAATATAATAGAATTTGGTGGAATTGGTATTTGCTGCCCCGGCGCTAAATCAATAACAATACTGCCGTCGGCAGCGGGTTGAATATCAATGATGGTTGCAACATTTGCCGTGTTTCCGGAAGCATCCAGATACGCAGCTGCCGAGTTAGCACCGGTGATTTTATATTCGGTTTCACGGTTATCAGTCACACCCATACGCGATGCGAAAATCGAAAAATCATACCGCTGCGCCGGGTCCAGCCCAGTCAAACGCATTTGCGCATTGGGCGCAGAAATTCCTTGAAATACAGCAACATTTCCAAAAAAACTATCGCGCGTTGCACTACTCAAAAACCCGGTTTCCGGCGCCGGTGTTGTAGTGCCATTCGGATTAGTGCCATCGGTATTAAATGGAATACTGATGGTTAACGAAACCCCAGTCGTCAAACCATCCGCATTAATCAACCCGGTATGGGTTTGAATCCCCGGATGATTAATATTGTTATAACCCGGTGTAGTATTTTGCGTAGCAGGCCCGAAATCAAAAAACCATGTTTCCGCGTGAGAGAAAGCGGACAGAAAAACCAATAACAAGAACGTGTAGCTGGGTATGTGTTTAATAAATTTCACGTTTATCTCCACAATAATCAGGTTGATAAATTACCTTCGCCCCGCAACCACGAACCGGGAAGGAGTTAATAAATCTAGACTGGGATTTAAAATAAGCGGGAATAATATGGGAGATATGAATCACAGATTTGTGATTCATTGGGTGGAATGGCACTGAAAGTATTTATTTATATGTGTCAATCAACGGTCACTCACCAGCGTAACCGAACGCAGCTGTATATCAAAATTCAGGGTATGTTTTTTATTATAGGAAACCTAAAAACCACCGGGGCATAATTGCCTGGCGGTGGTATTCCAGTAGGTTTTGGTGCTTCACGTGCTTGAGGTAATACTCGATGCAATCGTGATTTTCGCCTGCGGGAACTACCGCATATCCCTAGGCGTTTTTTAAGGAACATCGAGCGAACAACAATATACATTGCCCCCATAAAAAATAACCAACATTTAAGAAGTCAACTATCTTTTATGTTTATTAAAAAACCCCTTATCCTTAAGCATTTTCATTATAACATCTGGGCCTGGCTTGTTACTAAGCAGATAATCTTTCATCTCATTGTCAATTTCAATTTTTATTTCCGCACCACAATGGCCGGGATCAATAAAGCTGAAAAACACTCCCTCATCTTCCTGTAACAATCTCCATCCATCTTGAGAAAAATATATTACCATTTTTTATACCTCAACTAAAAAGGAATTTCAGTAGGTTTTACATTACTTGGGACCTTAAAAAGCGCTTCAGTTACACCATTTATTGTTTTAATGCCTGGAACCCAAAGCTGGTTTGCTCCATACGATGGATTGTCTGGAATTTCATTTCCAGTAGGAATTCTTAAGCTCGAAACATCACTTCTATTAAACTTAAGTATCACCATTTTTTCCGGATCAATAGTAGTAACAAATCCAAGTCGTTTAGAAATAATCGCATAGTCACCGTTAGCTTCTGTTTTTATCCTTTGCCATTCTGAATATGGCATAGCAAAACCTTCATCACCAAAGTAATATTTTCCTTCTTGAGCAAAAGAGCGAGATGCAATACGAACAACACCAGTATCAAATTGATCCCCTCCGCGAATATCGGACACCTTAGAAACTGAGTAAACTTACTCCAGAGGTGATCCATGAGCAAGAAACCAACCCCAAAAGAGAATAAGAAGTATACAGCCGAGTTCAAAAGTGAGGCCATTAAACTGGCCGAACGATTGAGCGTAGCGGAAGCCGCCGAAAAACTGGGCATATATGCCAGTCAAATTTACAGTTGGCGTAGCGCACTCAACAATAGCCGTACTGATGTTGAAAGAGAATCGCTCCTCGCCGCTGAAAATGCACGCCTCAAGCGTCAGCTCGCCGAGCAAGCAGAGGAGCTTGAAATCCTAAAAAAGGCGGCTACCTACTTCGCGAAGCATCAAAAATAAAACGCTACGAATTTATGCTGACAAATAGCGCGCTATATTCAATCGCGATGATGGCGCGCGTTCTGTTGGTTTCGCGAAGTGGGTATTACAGCTGGCTTGATAATCGTGAAATGGTTAGTTGGCGCATGCAGCAAAGAGAAGCGATTGATGCGTTGGTAAAGGCAGCATTTGAGGCTGGAAAAGGCCGGTATGGCGCGGATCGGATTTTTTATGATTTGGCGGAGCAAGATAATCCGCTCGACATAAAAACCATTCGGAAAAGCCTGAAACGGCAGGGGTTAATTGCAAAAGCGGCCAAGCTGTTCAAGGTGACTACGGACAGCAATCATACACTACCTGTTGCGCCCAACCTGTTGGCTAGAGATTTTTCTGCGCAACAACCTAATGAAAAATGGGTGACCGATATTACTTATATTCAAACTACAGAAGGTTGGTTGTATCTGGCCGTGATGATTGATTTATATTCTCGAAAAGTTGTTGGTTGGTCGATGAGCAAACATATTGATGCGCAATTGGTTTGTGATTCATTGATGATGGCGTTGTGGCGACGAAAATTCCCAAAAAGCGTTATTGTTCACAGTGACCGTGGCAGCCAATATGTATCGCATGCGTTTAGGGATTTACTGGAAAAATATTCGCTAATACAGAGTATGAGTCGCAAGGGTGATTGCTGGGACAATGCGTGTGCGGAAAGCTTCTTTCATTCACTTAAGGTTGAGCTGGTTCACGGCGAGCCATTGCTAGATGGAAAGCACACGCGCGAGTCTATTTTTGAATATATCGAAGTGGATTACAATCGCTACCGCCGTCACAGCGCTATTGGCTTTGTTAGCCCCGAGCGCTTTGAGGCAAAAAATGTATGTTAGTTAACTGTCCGAAGTTGGCGGTAGGGATCAAATTGACTAAGTTGCGATGCGATATAATTGGCAGGCAAATACTCTTCTGGCAATGGTCGCTGACCTTTAGGCTTGGATAACACCTCGTTGTACAGCCGTTCAACAGTCCACCCATTTTTTAATGGAATATCATATTCAGAAATAAACTCCTGAAGCTTTGTTTTTGAAGTAAATATGTGTGAAGGAATAATATCATCCACACCATAAAATTCACCATCCACCCTCCCTCCATTGGCTTTAATGTTTTCATCCAATTCATCTGCAAAATCCCCAAAATCAACATGAGATCCATTTTTAGCAACCGCTCGCCCAACAGATTTAATTACTGCTCCAACACCAATAGCTAACGAAACCACCGTTAACCCAGCAGCTGCTCGAATTTTTCCAGCCTCAATATAATTCCCATTTTGCTCTTCAACTTCCGCTTTTTTGATTTCTTCCTTATAACTATTTATTATGTTTTCTGGAACATCGTCCAGACTACTGAGCACATTTTGCAGTTGACCGAAGGCCTCCATAAAGTTAACGGCACCGTCGTGATATACGGGATCACCAGTCACATAGAAAAGGATCATTTCTGTCGCAGCCACAGGTGTTCCAGCAACAAAATCAGCAGTGCTAGCAAGATCACCACCAGTGTCCACCAAAAACTTATTAACCCCCAAAGCCATACCAACTACGTACTTGATTGCCCTTCTATCCTCAGCAGGAGCAAGTTCAATGAGTCTATTTAATGTTTTTACAAATTCATTATCGTTGGGGTCAAACCCAGCAGCGGCCATTAAGCCTAACAGCTTTTCAGACTCAACATGGACTCTAGGATCATATAACCCACTATTTTTAGCTCGCAACAGTGAGTCCTGTAAACTACTAATTTGATCATTAGTGCCATCCCGATACGGCGCAGCAAATAACTTAATCCGACCCGAAGGAAAGGAATCCATTACAGATCTCAATACATCAACTAACTTTAGGGAGTCGCCATTTAATTTCACATACTTAATCAATGCATCAAGAGCCTCTACAACTGACAACCCACGCAGAAACTCAAACTTACCTGTTGCTATAAATTTTTTGATTATCACATCGATTTTCGATTCATCCCCCATAACCAACTGGAGTTCGGCCACCATTTTTGAAACATCTTCCAGCTTCATAAAATGATCAATTGCAGCAACCGCCTCCATTGCCGCATCAAAATTATAAAATGCTGAGTACCGTGAAGCACGTTCGCCTGCATCTGCTGCAACATTCACATCAGCACCAGCAACAAACGCAGTAAGAGCGGCTGATAGTTTAGCTAGATCAACCCCTATTAGCTTCATGTTGAAAATTTCTTCATGAGTAAACTTAGGGCGTTGGGCTACTAATTGCCCATATGCCATGGGATCTAAATTATAAAAATCTGTTGTATTTGCTATTCCCTTTTCGAGCAGGTACTTCTCAATAAGAGCTTGCTGCTCACGTTGCTTACTCTCACTATACAGTTCACCTACATATTCACCGATTACAGCGCCACCAGCCCCCGAATAACAAACAGAGCTATTCGACGAGCTAGAACTTGCAGATGAGGAAGCTAATCCGATTATGCAACCGGTACCCGCTAATGCGATATATTTCATCGCTTCATTAATCTGAGGATTTTGTCCACTAGCGAAGCCACCAATTTTTTCGGTCATCACATCGCCAATTGTATTTACCGCCTGCAGTGCCAAGCTTTGTTTGAATGCATCTTTATATGCATCAGAGTTTCCGCCATTAATAGTTACTGAAACTGCAGAATTAATTGTTGCACCAACAACAGCGTTGTATGCTTGATTCCCAAATGATGCAAAGTTGTATTCAGTACCTGGCGGAACATCAAACAACTCTAACTTTCCAACACCTGTATAATTCATCGCACCCGCTGTAGCCATAGATATAGCCAGCGACCGGAGGTTTTCATCACTATCAAAGCTGCTTATGGTTTCTCGCAAATTATTTCCAGCCGCTAAACTTTGTGCAGCTTGAGTAGCAAGGGTTAACATAGCAGCTTGAGCAATTGCCCCTGAAAGAGAAATCGTTGTAGTTACAGTCGTAACCCCTGCAAGAGAGGTAGCAGTTACCGTTGCACCTCCGATACCACCGGCACCAATCAAACCAGCTCCAGCTGGTCCCATAGCAATGCATACAGCAATAGCAATAATTGCCATTGCTGCCGGGCTCAGAGTAGATTTTGATTTTCGAATTTCCTTATGTACTTCTTCTATTTGCTTCCAACTGACCTTAGGCCCATCACAATTGGTTGCATTAGCAGGATCAGTCGCACTTATTGCCCCTAAAGTAATACCCTCATCTTCTTTTTCTACCCAGCATTTATTGTATAACTTCGCCATCCAAGCCATTTCTGGCATCTTGGCATATTCATCTAATTGCTGACGCAGTGAGGCATCTTCTTTTCCTGTGTACTCAACATTGATTCCATATTTAGCTTGAACCTCCAACCCACCAATAATCGCATTCTGGATATTGTTTTCGTGGATCACATCTTCTGTGCGAGTCTTGATTGTCCATGAGCCTTTCTTCACTGTTTGCAGATGGAACTCTTCCAGTTCTTTTGTCATTAACAAATGAACTTTTCCATTTTTAGCATTGACCTGAGCACCCTCGGTACTGGTAATTTCTGTTGCCCTGAGAGTTACATCGCCAAAATCGGAATCCAGTAATACACCTTTACCGGCTTTTAAAATTGCACGAACTGCTTCAGTGCGAAACTCCGACGAAGTGCCCGTGGTTTTCCCTTTGCGGTCTTCTTTTTGGATAGTAGTTTGTTCAAGCTCATCGAGAATATGAATGCCGTTTTTGGCCAGCAGCTCAATCCCACCACGCGTACTAATCAATTCGGATGCAGTGATATTAATTACGCCACCGGCAATTAAACTCAGCGTGTCTTCTGCTACGAGGCGGGACATTAATAAATCTGTAGTGGATTTATTGATTTCCCAGTGGCCACTTTGGGATTGACCGGAGCTACCAGTTTGTACGGGTAGTATGTTGATATCGTTCTCAGCACTGAGAGTTAGCGTTCCCTCAGTAGAAACAGCAGATGCCCCTTCAAAGGTAATTCCATCTGCAGCAACAACTTCTATGCTGGAACCAGTAATTTGGGCTACACGACCAATTTTGGTTCCTTCACCATTTTTATCTTTGTAGGGAACAACGAGGGTTTTGTTGTAAAAATTATCTGCAACGATTTTTAAATTGCCCGTTGCACTAAATACACCTCCCAGGTTGGCAATGGTTCCCGAGCTTGACAGCGTAATATTACCCAGCGCCTGAATATTGCCACCATTATTGATAATCCCATTCACACCAGTAATGGTGTTGTTGCCGCCGGTCAATAAAACATCTTCACTTAATGTAAGGCCAGCAAATTTAGTGTCACCGAATAAATTGATGTCATGACCATCAACTTTACTTTCCATAGTTGCTTGCGAAAGGTGCACCACTGGAACCCACACATTCACATCACCCGTACTAGTAGTAATAGTACGTACTTCAGGCCAAATCATATCGGTAGCAACAGACGCATTAGCTGCCAATAGCGTACCCATTGGTATCCTATTGTCCTTTGGACCGCCGTAACCTATTCCCGCCGCATACAGTTTATTAATTTGCTCAGCCTCAGCGGCGTACACTGTTAACGGCGCAATGGATTTTGGTATCAAGAAGCGCCCAAGCAACGCCTTGATCTGGCTGCGAATCAAACGGGTTTGTACAAAAGTGTCACCCACCATTTTAATAACTGGCGAATCACTTATCTGGTTGTAGTCACGGTAAAAATCCAGCAGGTTTGTGGTGGGTTGAGGTTCTTGATAGATGTAATACGCGCCTTTGTAGGCATCATCTGCCGCTGTGTTTTCTACCCGACTAAACAACCCACTTTCCAATTGCAGTTGCAATTGGCGATTGAACTCTGCCTGTGTACCCCAAGCAGTAGCAGCAAGCGCAACAGTGGGAACGCAAATTTGCAGCAACATTACCGCCACCATAAATGCGGCAGTAATGCGTTGTTTCAGCGAAATATAGGATTTAAATTTTTTACGTTTCATTTTATTCAGTATCATTTTGTGATCCTCCGTGATTATTGTGCAACCCTGGATTTCCAGCTGTTGTAGCGGGAAATCATGGAGTTTAGTTCGTAAGGCAGGTTGCTCACTCTGGCGGCAACCAACTCAGATACTGCTTTCTTTAGCGCGTAACTATTACCAGGACAGCTTACAGGTGCTTTAGATATGAAATAGGCTCGGGTAACAACAGACAGACCATCCGGCGATAAATTCACATCGACTTTTTCCTCGCAATAATCTGGCACTTGGTGCAAATATTTACGAGCTCGCTGCTCAGCCATGTAATCATTAATGACTTGCTCACGAATATTTTTAAGCACTTCGTGGTTGCTAGCATTAAAGAAAACCCCTGGTGCATCCAGTCGACCAGCAACAGCAAACAAGGTGTTATCCAGAACAGGGTCGAAATATTGCCCCTCAGGCTTATTTTCCCGGTTATAACTGCCGTACTCACAAATCACCTCCGGTTCATAGTCATAACCATTCCAGTAGGATGTTTCAACACATTCATCCAACACAGTACGCGTGGTGCTAGTTGTCTCATAAGCCAACTTGTCGAGCTTGACCCCAAGAGTGGTGATTTTTCCAATACCAAAAAGGTTGACTGTGCTGTAAATATCCACAAATCCAGCGTTATTTAATAAGCCTGCATTTGGGTTATTGGTATCGGTACCAAATTGCATATGCACTGGTGCGAAGGAATAAATAAGCCCTGGAGGAGAGTAGAAACCATAGCGCGCTTTAACTCCCTTAATACTTGATGTTGTGGTCGTGGTTGCACCTGAGTTTTGCTCTTCCACTTGTTTGGTTTCATCCACAGACTCCAAAACGGTATACGAATAGTAACGTTCGTTGCGCACCTGCGGCGATTGGATAATTAATGAGGGCAACAAAGAAAACTCGCTGACACCCAAGTTCGCCGAACTATTCAGCACATACTTCGGTGCAACCAATATAAGTTTCTTGAGCGCTTGAATTTGAACATCATCCGCATGCGCTTGCGCATCGCGCGAAACACGGGCATGAACTTCTTCATCCGAACCTAATTTGATTGGCTCCATATAGGGGTTTATGTTTTCAATCGAGGTATTGGCCTCGAGCTTTATTTCCATACCCTGAATAACTGCTGCAGGAGCCAGGTAAGGCTTGACATCAGATACCGGTAATACAGTCAAAGTACTAATCGTCTGCGTATCATGCCCTACAGGAAGGATGGGTTCTTGTTCCCTGGCAGGATCATCAAATGCGTAAAGAGAACCGTTGCGGATACGTCCTGTTTGAGCGGCAACAGTTATTAATTTTGCTTTAATAAACCCACCAAAACGGTTTAACACATCCGTTTTTGATGTTATTGCAAGAGTTCCACTTACTTTGGGAGTACCCCACGAGTTTTCGCTGATTATTTCTTGCTCTGTAACATCAATATTGCCGCGGTTTTCAACCAAGTTAGCACCCAGTTGAATTGAGGGTTCATCCGTGTTTAATCCAATCAACTTAAATTTTCGGCTCGCCCTAAGATTACCCAGACTTTTGAAATCACCTACTGCGTTGATTGCAAGTGTGTGACCGCTAATGCTGGCTTGTGCCGACGAGAGATTAATATTTCCCTGACTAATCAACTCAGCTTTTCCGTCTGTAATCACAGCAGAATTAAGCACAATAGAATTCTTTGACACCTCATCAGCCGCCAAGGATTTAATCATTATTAATTCAGGCTGCGCATAGACTTTGCCCTGGTATTTAGTGATGGCTTTAAAATCCGATGCCGTACTCAAATTACCACTAAGATTTATAGGTGCAGCAGCAATGAGGTTAATCGCCCCTGAGCTAATATTTGCATCTACCTTAAGTTCAGCCGCACCAGTACGAATTTGATTCACCTTTAATGTCGTGTAATCAACATCCATACGGCCGTGCAGCAGGCTAACACCACCTGAAGCAACTACTTTGCTAACCCCCGGAATAATTGCATCACCAAAATTTTTACCGTTAACATCGGTGGTGTATTGCTGCGTGTTGATAATACCGCTGGTGTGAACAACTTCAGCTAAAAACTCTACCGATACCACATCACTTGCACGTAAGTGATCGACGAAAACCTCACCACCCACCTGCGAGGTTAGCGCATCTATGTTGCTGGTAGCTGCTGTTAAAGGTGTCGAAGGTATAGCCACGGCAAACGTCACACGTCCTGCATTTTTAAATGCACATTTGGAACATGTGATACGTTTGGAAGCAGCAGAATTAATCAAAAGAATATCGGCGGGCTCACCTATAATTTCGATACTGCTATTTAGGGCAATGTCTGCAGCATCAACAATTATCAGCTTAGCGGCTTGCAAACCATTCGTATAAGCATCACTAGTGTTAAGAATTTTCAATGGACGATTGACGGTAAACTTCGTCAATTTGTTGTAACTGATTTTTGATGGATTTGGCGTTTTAGCTACCAACATATCCGCATGATTTAACGGAGTCCATTTCAAACCCTGCAATAGAGCATCACCCAAATCAGAAACACCGTGCACATCATCAAAGTCAGGTAATATTGCTGGAGTAGCTTGAATCACTTTAGGTGTTGATTTAATGACATTTCCCCATTTATCGCTCACCTCGGCACTAACGGTGTAACTACCAGGCAGGACGGGAACCCAACTTCCCTGACTTTCCGGACTTATACTAGTAGGGCTAATCAACTGCCCATCTATATAAAAACTCACTGACTTAAATTGTTGATCTGGATCGGTAATCCTGGCCTTTATTTGCACTAAAGAACCTGCCTCAACCCGAGCACCATTTACGAAATCAAGTTCAACTTTTGGCTTCAAAGCAACCGCTTTGATTTTTGCCAACAAGTCACCACTAACATCGCCTGCGCGTAATTCCAGAAACCCAGACAGCTCATAATCAATATCAATTACTGCGTATCCTTTTCCGGAATTACCTGAACAAAATACACTTTCCCCACCATAAATACAGGTATTGGGTAGGTCTGATTGCCAAGTTAACTCTACGCTGCACCGCGTATTAGTTTTCCGTTTACACTCTCCCACCTCTAGACTCTTTAAACCTACAATTGAAGTAAGCCTAATATTAGCTTTAACATCTTGGGGCGATGTTTGGATCATCCTAACCGATACCGGCTCCATACCAACAGCAATTTGATACTCACCTTTCCAACTTCCAACAACCAAATCAGTAGGCTTACATACTTGTTGAATCACCTCTGATGAAACTTCATTTACAAGTTGAATACATAACGAGTTGCTTCTTAAATCATTTGTCGACCAGCCTACAGTTAACGAACAACTTGAAGCATCGTTATTTCTGTAACAAAAAGTCTTTGATGGCTTAAGCAAATATTCATAGGGGGTCTCCTTAACTGCCCTTAATGTCACCTGATCCAAAAGATATTCATTAGCACTAACTGGTGTTTCGTAACTATCACGCCATGTCAATTTGAACTCAGACGGACTTTCACTAATCGCGGGCAAATCCAATACAAAAAGATCTGAGACAGGCCGACTAAAGTAATTGACCCACACTCCATTTACTTTACGCCACAAGGTGGCATAACCATTTTTAGGTGCGCGCTGAAAAATACCCTGCACACGAATAGTACAAGTTTGTGTCCCGGCTTGAAGTACACAGACATCACTTCCGGAAACCCCATTTACAGGAGCTCCGCTTTGATCTGTAGAATAAGGAAAGGATATTTTGCCCCATGGCAGGGTAATAACATTGACTGCTTGCGTGACGATAGCCTTATTAACGCCCCCTTGCGGCCCTCGCAACTCAAGCTTGTAAACTCCTTGCGAAAGAGGCAAATCCAACGTACCAGTGTTACCACAGGAAAGAAGCTTATCGTTTGAATAAATACACACTGGATCAATAGAGTTTACCGCCCAGGCTACATGTAAATCACATTTCTCTTTAGGATAAGAAATATTACAAACTGAAGCGGATACATCTAACACTCCATTGAGTGCTTTTACAGTTACAGACTCTAACTCTTGCGAAGACAGATAGTCCGCACCAACACGCATAGCGATTTTTGAATCACTCGCGCTTGATAGCTGCACTTGCATTGAACCAGAAATCGAACACGATAGTAGTTTACTATCTAGATAAATGCATGCACCTGCAGGAGCTGCACTCCAATTTACGACTGTAGCACATGATCCATCCTGCCCAGCTAGACAGGACTTGGCGGCGAGCTTCCGACTGCTCGTTAGCTTAGGACTTAAACGCAGATCAGCAAAAATGTTTGTTGAAATATTTCCCACTCTGAGCTGCAAATTCATAGGACGATCTGTAACAACCGCCATCTGGCTGCCTGATGTGCACCCGAGCAATATATTTCCGTTCATTAAACACTGTTCTGTGCCCTCACCCCCGACACTTGCCTTATTCCAGCGAACATCATAATGACACTTGTCACCCAACGAATCCCTTTCACAGAGCTGAGCTGTTAACGCAGGTGTACTTTGTTGGCCAGATTTCCACAACACATAACTCGATAGAAGTTCGCCTTGTAAATCATTGGCTCCAACTCGCAGTTCAAATAAATGACCGGTGCTTAAGGAGGCATAGACCGTCAAATCAGTTGCACCTTGGTATACGACCTTCCAGCTTTTCCACACACCATCTACAAGACGCCATAAAGTCGCCGCTTCAGAATATTTGCCGGCAATTGTTGATGGCTGGTATCTTATTGACACAGACTTTGCACAAGGATCCACCCCCTCACATGGCCCCATAACTGAGGGGACGATCTCACCAAAGGCAAGCAATTGCTTTTTAACAACCAAACTCGAAAGAGTTCCTGTTCCTAAGGTCGGAGTATTCCAAATCTGCAATTCTTTACTGGAGTTATCAACAGGAACTTCGATGAAACCTTCTTTTCCACATGCCAAAACCGCATTAGGTAACAACATTAAACATGCGGACTGGTAATTTTTAATCCGCCAATAAACCTTCGCATAACAAACCTCATCAATGAGACAAGGAAGTGATTCCATTTTAAATTCTTCAACAATTTGCAGCAATGGATGAGATGACGCACTATTAGGTAAAGTCCCTACATAAAACTCGTAAAGGTTATTAGCCCCATCCAAATCAGTATCCAGCGCCGCATCATTTGCATTTAACGGATTTAATCCAGAATTAATTTCGTACTTATCAGGTAATCCGTCCGCGTCCGTATCAGCACTTTTAGGATTGGTGTTCGCTTCATATTCTGCAAGATTTGTTAACCCATCTGCATCGAGATCCAACAGTGCATCATTCGAGGTTTGATTTAGCTGATGCAGCATCTCCCAATAATCAGGAACTCCATCACCGTCGGAGTCAGGCTGTACTACTACAACAATCACTGTTTGCGAAGCACTACCCCATTGCCCGGTTGCGGTTAACTTATAGGTAGTGGTTTGGGCGGGCGTTACCGTTACCGAAGTGGCATTTGCAGCAATAACAACGCCGTTATCCATGCTGTAGCTGGTAGCATCAGTTGCAGACCAGGAAAGCGTGGCTGTTTGACCGCGATTGATTGATAAGGAATTTGAATTGAAAGCAGTAATTTTTGGCAAGGGCGGAGTGCCGTTAACCGTTAGCGTGGCATTACGGATAATTACACCTTTACTACTGTAGCAACGAACACTCGTTGTTTTCGTATATCCCTCAATAACAGGATTTCCTTTTCCACTACCATTCGTATCGAGAGGCAATAAGGTACCGTCAAGCAATTCACAGCGACTAATGTTCGCAGTCGACCAATAGAGTCGAGAATTTTTACCGACATCAACAACCGCAGGTGAATAATACACGTTCATAATAGGCTGCAAATTGGGGGCGAGAACTGCCGCATCCACCCCTGCACATGCAATTACTAATAATCCCATGACTTGTCGAAGCAATAACGCGACAACTCTACTACCCTTTGTATGCTTGGCCACTTTGATCATCCATTTACATTAAATACGCATAAAAAAGCCAGCAATTTACGCTGGCCTCATACTGATGCAAGTTTGAAAAGCTATTGAACTCGCTCTACCTTAATCCCATCAACAACATAGAATGCAGTAGGATCAACAGCGATAGTTACGTTATGGCTTCCAACCGTGAACGTCTTACTAGCACCTAACTTCACCCAAATACCGGAACTGATATTTTGATCCAGATTTGCGGAGGTGGCTGGTTGACCATCAAATGCGTAAGAAATATTACTAACGGTATTTTTATTGGCGACCCAGTGAGCGTAAACCTCATAGGCTCCCGCCGTGGTAATTTCAAAACCCCAATTCGTACTAACAGGGTTAGCCGGCGCACTACCACCACTGTTAACAACGACACCATTTATCCAGGAAGACTGATTGGAATCAGAATTACCGATCAAATAAAAATCATCATAATTCAACACACAACGAACTGTTCGGTAAGACGGATACGAAGTAAATTCACCGGTGTAATCGTTTCTATTATCAAGAACGTTCTGGGCCATGATAACTCTATTAATAAATATTTTTTGCCCGGAGTTATAAGCATAAAGTGCTTTACTTATTGCCTGCTCAACTTTTGTCGGATTGTGGTAAACAGCGGCATCATTCCAACTAGCGCTTCGTTGATGAAACCCCATCAGAGTCACTTTATCTGTAGAGAAAAAAACATCTCCCGCCATATAGATTGCACCTGTATCAGGATTTACCCGGCAAGCAATAGGTTGATCCAACGTTAGCGTCACAATTGTTGAAGGCTTTGCACCTCCATAAGGAGTGGCAAAGCTCAACTGCAAATTGCCATAACCAATTTTTGGCCCATATGCGCCATCGGGCGAATTACTCGCATCAAGATAAATCAGATCAGAAGACGTGTTGTTCCATTGATAATAATTAACATCAATAACTTTCACCGGCTTATTAATTTTTTTAAAAGCCAGCTTCATTTGAGCAGAGGCCACCTGGGATGCGGAAGCTAAAAGAACACCTAAAAATACAGCGCAACCATAACGAATCATATTTATATTCCATGTGTAAGTTTTAACGATAAAAATATGCGGAACAAGCGAACTAATGAATAGTTGCACTTGAAATACCAATGACAACAGAAGAGAGACTAAAGACAAATTTTTGGTTACAAGATTTATTTTTTGTAAAAACCGGGGGAAAGAGATAGGTATTATCTGGAATTAAAGCTCCATATGACATGCAATCCCTAAACATAAACGATTAACTGCACGCCAGAATACAATACTGTAATTAGCAAAGCAACTTCTCAGAACCCATATATAAAATTGATATAGAGACTGTAAATAAATCTGTGTAACTG
Organism: Cellvibrio sp. KY-GH-1; assembly: GCF_008806975.1. Lineage (NCBI taxonomy): Bacteria > Pseudomonadati > Pseudomonadota > Gammaproteobacteria > Cellvibrionales > Cellvibrionaceae > Cellvibrio > Cellvibrio sp. KY-GH-1. The sequence goes on along the minus strand of NZ_CP031728.1, from coordinate 5,243,036 downwards.
TTTATCATTAACCTCATATAGGCAGGATAAACAGTATGAACAAAAAAGACCTTGAAGCCTTTGCGCGCGAAGCAGCAAAGCACATGAAGACTGAGAAAGACCTGAGCGACTTCAGTCAAATGCTCACCAAAATCACCGTTGAGGCAGCTCTCAACGGTGAACTTGATGCTCATCTTGGCTACGAGAAACACCAAAAATCAGGTGCTGCCAATAGCCGTAACGGCTACACCACTAAAACCCTGAAAACGGAAGACGGTGAGATGGAGCTCAAAACGCCGCGTGATCGCGAAGGCAGCTTTGAGCCGCAGTTGGTGAAGAAACACCAAACCCGCTTTACGTCGATGGATGACAAAATACTAAGCCTCTACGCCAAGGGCATGACCACCCGCGAAATCGTAGCCACTTTCAAGGACATGTATGGTGCAGACGTCTCTGCTACTCATATTTCCAAAGTGACAGATGCTGTTATTGAGCAGGTCGTCGAATGGCAATCGCGCCCGCTGGATTCGGTTTATCCTATTGTTTATCTCGACTGCATCGTGGTAAAGATTCGCCAGGATAAGCAGGTTATCAACAAATCCATTTACCTTGCATTGGGCGTTACCATGGAGGGCCAGAAAGAATTATTAGGCATGTGGCTCTCGGAAAATGAAGGCTCAAAATTTTGGCTGGGCGTGCTGACGGAGCTACAGAATCGCGGTGTTCGAGACATTTTGATCGCATGCGTTGACGGGCTAAAAGGGTTTCCGGAGGCGATTAACGCGGCCTTTCCCGAAACGCAGATTCAACTGTGCATCGTACACATGGTACGCAACTCAGTGAAATACGTGCCGTGGAGGGACTACAAAGCCGTTACGGCAGACCTGAAGCGAATTTACCAATCCATCACTGAAGAAGAGGCACTGCTGGCGCTCGCGCAGCTCGGTGCGCGCTGGGATGAAAAGTACCCGCAAATTAGTCGCTGCTGGCATACCCATTGGCAAAATATACGCACCTTGTTTGCTTACCCCGAAGACATTCGTCGCGCAATTTACACCACCAACGCGATTGAATCGCTGAATAGCGTAATCCGTCAGGCAATCAAAAAGCGCAAATTATTTCCAACGGATGAATCAGCCAAGAAAGTGATTTTCCTGGCGATCCAAGATGCCTCCAAAAAATGGACTATGCCCATTCGCAATTGGAGAGCAGCGCTCAATCATTTTATGATTGTGTTTGATGAGCGATTGATGGATTATCGTTGAGCTGGCAGTTACACAGAATTTTTTAAAGGCTCTTGATATATCGATTGTAGCGCCATGAAAAAAAGCATTTATCGCCTTAACAGCTAACAAGCATCCTTTTTGTAAATTACAATTAATTCAATCCCCCCCGAATGAAACCGAAATTGCTCATCGCCTCCTTCAATCAAGGCTTTCTTCAACACCAAAAACTCCCGCACTCGCGCAGAAATATCGGCGACTTCGGCGGCACGTTTGGCGAGGGTTAAATAATCTTCGTAGTGACGGGCTTCAGACTTCAATAGACGCAGATTATTTATATTGAATGACATTACTTGCAATAAAACATCCAGCTCCATAGGAGGTGGTTTTGGGATGAGAATAAAAAAGGCCCGAACAACGGGCCAGGTCTCAGAGAGACAACACGCAAGATGGTAGTGCTGGATATTGTGTAGTTCACGTCCAGCACATTAAAACAAGCAGATCAATCAGGCGGTCTTTTGTTCCTGTGCCATCACCACGGGCAGGAACCAAGTTTCTGCAATTCTGAAATGCACATTGCCGATTTCCAATTGCAACTCATCAATGTATTCATGTAATCCACTTTGCAATAACTGATCCAGATTTGCTTCATCGAGTTTGTGTTGGATATTTACGATAGCAGCCAACACATTCTCGCTGTTCGGCAAGGCCCATAAACACTGCTCTAACTGCTTTAAGCAGTGAGCCACAGCGCGGGGAAAATCTTCATTTTGCAACAAAAACGAAACCACCGCATTGGCATTAACACGGTCACGAATGTGCTGGCGATACATTTGATATGCACTTAAAGAGCGCAGCACGCTCATCCAGAGGATATTGTCGTACGGTTCAAGCACTTCGGTGCCGCCGATGGATAAATGCGGCAATAAATTTACCAGCCCCACATCCACAATGCGCGTACTCATATCCGCACGCTCGATGTTGCGACCAATGCGAATTAAATCGTACGCATTGTTGTGGCTCATACAACCCGCCAACAAACCGGTAAATTGCTGCACACTGCTAATAACGTGTAATAAAATAATATTGCGATCACGGCGCGATGTAACTCTGTCTGCACGATCGCGAATGTAGTGATACAAATCGTTAATTAATTCCCAAGCCTCCATAGGCATGATTTCGCGAGTGATACGCGAATTCTCACGCGCAAAACTGAGTGAGTTAATTAACGATGCAGGATTGTCTTTGTCTGCCAGAATAAAATGCACGACGGTTTTCTCGTCGGCACTCAGCGTATCTTTTTTGAAGTAGCTGCCAGTACCGCTAATATCAATTAACGAACCCCAGCCAACACGCACTCCACTGGGCAAATCCAATAACAAGTTGGAATTCACATTCACCAGACGTGCGGTATTTTCGCAGCGCTCCATGTAGCGCCCTAACCAATAAATTCGCTCAGCAACACGGGACAACATAATTTAGTCCTCCACCACAATCCAGGTATCTTTACTACCGCCACCTTGCGACGAGTTCACAACATAAGAACCTTTGCGCATAGCAACGCGCGTCAAGCCGCCGGGCGTTACGCAATGATCCTTACCTTGTAGTACAAAGGGACGCAAATCGATATGGCGCGGCTCGGCATTGCCATTGGTGAGAATGGGCGCAGTGGACAATGAAATTAACGGTTGTGCCATGTAATTGCGCGGATTGGCTTTAATACGCAACGCAAACTCTTCCAATTCTTTTTTGCTCGCTTGCGGGCCGATAATCATGCCGTAGCCGCCGGATTCATTCGCAGGTTTCACAACCAACTTGTCCAAATTGGCGAGTACGTAATCGCATTGCTTTTTATCGACACACAAATAGCTGGGTACATTAGGCAGAATGGGCTCTTCACCCAAATAATATTTAATCATGTCAGGCACAAAGGTGTAGATCACCTTATCATCCGCTACGCCGGCACCCGGGGCATTCGCCAGTGCTACATTGCCCTTTAACCAGGCGCGCATTAAACCGCGCACACCCAACACAGAATCCGGGTTAAACATTTCCGGATCCAAAAATAAGTCATCAATTCGGCGATAAATAACATCTACACGCTTTAAGCCGTCGATACTGCGCATATAAACGCAATCATCGGTGTCTACCACCAAATCATTTCCTTCCACCAGTTCCACACCCATTTGTTGCGCAAGATAGGAATGTTCGAAATAGGCGGAGTTATAAATACCAGGCGTGAGCACCACAATTTCCGGACGATCGGATTTGCGGGGCGACAGCGACGCAAGCGTGTCGAACAATTGGTTGGGATAATCCGTAACCGGAACAATGTTGTGATTTTCAAATAACTCTGGAAATACGCGTTTGGTCACTTTGCGGTTTTCCAACATGTAAGATACGCCGGAGGGAACACGTAAGTTATCTTCCAGTACAAAAAATTCACCCTTGTCATCGCGAATTAAATCGCTCCCACAGATGTGTGACCAAACACCGTAAGCGGGCTTCATGCCCATACACTCTTTGCGGAAATTCACCGAATCCTCAAATAAATAGGAAGGCACGACTTTATCTTTGATAATTTTTTGATCGTTGTAGATGTCGTTAATAAATAAATTCAGGGCAGTTAAACGCTGGATTAATCCGCGCTCGGTTTTTTGCCATTCACGCTGCGGAATAATGCGTGGAATAATATCGAAGGGCCACTCGCGATCGATGTTGCCAGCATCGCTATACACCGTGAACGATATACCCATGGTTTTAATGGCGAGTTCAGCGGAGAGTTTACGTTCCTGCAGTTCTTCGCCAGAAAGTGACGAGAGGTATTGAGCAAGGTGTTTGGTTTCAGGGCGGGGTTTACCGGGAGCACTAATTAATTCGTCGTAGAAATGGCCGGAGTCATAACCCTGCCAATCTATCTTCATTTCACTCATGGTGAGTTCCTTAAGCATGCGCGGCCTCGTTTTGCGGTTCTCTGAGTATTTTTTAGTTCTTTTTTTGTTTGTATATAGTTGTGGTTGTTGCCCGCCAAACACGCATCCCTGGTTTCCATTTCTTCCATCCCGGAAGAGTTTTAGCGGGCTACATGCAGTCACTTGCAAAAGCATTGCCAACTAACAACATCCATTGCTCTACCTGACAAAGCCAGAGCGCCTATACCCGTTTCAAGCAGGCTGTTTGACCGCATTTATAAATAACCAAAGGATTCATTTCCTAAAAATAATCAGACATTAGGCTAATGACCCTTCAATCTTCAAAATTGTTAGGGGCTGATACGAAACCATCCCGCGATACTCTGGCGCGGGTTTCTCGCTGGCAGGACTTCATGCGGGAAGTCCTCGCTAAGAAACAACACCAGCCTGCCGCATTCTGGTGCAACACGAACCAACTCCTGTTCTCCTGCTTCATCATAGAGCACTAATTCACCACCTGCCGCCAAGTCCCAAGCCGGGTTCAAATAAAAGACACTGGAGACTTTGCGCCCAGGCTGACCGCGGAAGGCATCGCGGTGCTTTTTATAGAAGGCGCCCGGCGCATAGCTGGCAAAATGCGCTTCATAGTCGGCAAGACCGAGAAACAAGCGCTCGTTCAAAGCCCGCCGCAGTTTATCCATCGCAGATAAAAATTCTGTGACAGCACCATCGCCCGGCTCCAACCATTGAATCGCGTCGCCACGCACCGAATCATTGACTTGATAATCCCCCTCGCGACCTATACCCGCACGTGTAAGCAGGCCTTCGCGGGCGGCAATCAGGTCAACCAGGCCATCCGTTATTTCCGGAGGAAAAACACCATCGAGAATAATGAATCCGGGGCCCACCAGGGCATCGGCAATTTCATCATAATTATCTTGTAGCAAAGGGCGGGAACGAGACATAAGAACTCAAACCAGAAAAAACAACGGCAAGCGACGCCAATTAACACGCCGCATTAAGAGGTTTACGGCGAAGAGCCATTATAGGCTTGATCCACATCAATTCGGGAATAGACGTAAGTTTTACCATGGCATCAAGCAGACTACCGGTGAGCCGCCATGTCCATTTTTACGCAGCCCATTGAATGGGATCAATCAATTATCCAACGCTATGACCTGGCAGGGCCGCGCTATACCTCCTACCCAACGGCACCACAATTTCAGGAAAGTTTTAGCCAGTCCGCACTCTTTAGGGCGATCGTCCGCAGCAACCTTGCACATCGTCCGCTTTCTTTATACTTCCACATACCATTTTGTGAAAGCCTTTGTTACTACTGCGGATGCAACAAAATTGTTACCAACAACAAAAGCCGTTCCCTACCCTACATTCACCGCATGATCCAAGAGCTTGCGCTCTATGCAGAAATGTTTGAACCTGGTAAGGAAGTTCAACAACTTCATTGGGGTGGTGGAACACCAACATTTATCAGCGATGAAGAAATGTCGCTCCTCATGAATGCCAGCAGGCGCTTGTTCAAATTTGCGGATGATGAAACCGGCGAGTTCTCAATTGAAATACACCCTGGCACCGTAAGTACAAGCACCATGGCGCATCTACGCCAGCTGGGATTCAATCGCGTGAGCATGGGCGTGCAAGATTTTGACGAAAATGTGCAGCGCGCCGTAAATCGTTTTAACTCTGTTGCACAGGTTGCGGACATGGTGCATGCCTTGCGCAAACAAGATTATCAATCTATTAGCATGGATTTAATCTATGGTTTGCCGCTGCAAAATCAACAGTCATTGCAACAAACGCTACAGCAAGTGATTGAATTGGAACCTGATCGATTATCCCTGTTTAACTATGCACACATGCCGCATTTATTTAAAAGCCAAAAATTAATTCGTGCCGAAGAACTTCCTGGCGCCGGTGAAAAACTGGAGATGCTGCATCACGCCATTGAAACGCTGCAGCGTGCCGGTTATGTGTATATCGGTATGGATCATTTTGCCAAACCGGGGGATGAACTGGTTAACGCTCAACAAAGCGGAAAATTACAGCGAAATTTTCAAGGCTATTCGACTCACAGTAACTGTGACTTGCTGGCGCTGGGAGTTTCTTCCATCAGTATGATCGACAATGTCTACGTACAAAACGAAAAAGATTTAAACAGCTATCAACAGAAAATGGATATGGGACTTTTACCCATTGCTAAAGGTTTTACCTTGAATCAAGAGGATTTATTGCGCCGCTTCGTCATCAACCGGTTGATTTGCTATTGCGAATTATCCTTCCATGAACTCACGCGCCTATTTGATATCACCGCGCAACAACACTTCCGTTCCGAATTGGCACAATTACAACCAATGGCTGAAGATGGGCTCATACAAATCGACGACAATGGGATAAAAGTATTAAACAAGGGCCGCTTGCTCATTCGCCGTATCTGCATGGTGTTTGATGAGTATTTACAACAAACGGATAACAACAAAACTATTCGTTACTCAAAAATTATTTGATTGAAAATGCGCAAACCAAAATTCATCAGGCTAAGCGGCGCTGCAATTCCTGCAACGCGAGATCTGAAATACCTAAAATTGCGGCAGTGCCATTAAGGGGCGTTCTAACAATATAGTCTTTCAGGTTGTTCAGTACTGCATTGGGGGCGTAACCGTTGACGTAGGCGGAAAAGTACTCCCGCACCAGAGGTAGTAGCTGTGGCTGCTCCATGACGCCGCCACCAAAAATAATTTTCTCCGGTGCAAGTATTTGCGTGAGGTTAACGCACATGAGTGCCAGATACTGCGCTTGCAATAACCACGCGGGGTGATCCGCCGGTAAATATTTTCCAGCAACACCCCAGCGCGACTCAATGGCCTTACCCGATGCCAACCCCTCCAAACAGCCCAGATGATAAGGGCAGCAACCCGCGTAATTATCGGATACCTGGTCGCGCGGCATCAGCATATGCCCGACTTCCGGATGACGAATGCCATGCACCAGCGCATTATTAACGACAATACCAGCGCCTATACCCGTACCAACGGTGACATACACAAAATCATTCAGAAATTGTCCAGCACCCGCTACTTTTTCGCCCCAGGCTGCACCGTTAACATCTGTTTCAAACACTATTGGTACCTGAAATTCACGCGCGAAAAAACCGCAAATATCCACATTGGACCAATGGGGTTTGGGCGTGTTGGTAATGTAGCCATACAACTCAGACTCAATGAATAAATCTACTGGCCCAAAGCTGGCGATTCCCATCGCAATAATTTCACCATGGTGCGCACGCGCCGCGTGCTTAAAAAAATCGCGCACCGCTGGCAAGGTTTCCTCGGGGTGGGTCGTTGGGAATGCGCCCTGCACCACCAAGTTGAAATGTAAATCCACCAGCGCACAATTAAATTTTGTACCGCCCGCTTCAACGGCCGCGATGTAACGAGCTTTCTGAACACTCATAATATGCCACTGCTATAAATAAAAAAGCCGGGGATTACTCCCCGGCAACATGGTTTGCTTACAAGGTATAACGCAAACCGACAGACATGGAGCGACCACTGACAGGGCGACCACGAGAAAAACTTCTTGCGCAACGTTCATAAATGGGAAGTCTTGCAATCGCTACCTCCGAGCCGTTAGAAAAAATCCGTTGCACTTACTCTGACCTATGGCGAGGCATTTCTAATGCTAGTAGCGAATCGACTCTGTTATTGATCACCTGCCATTAATTAAATCACTGTGATTTAATATTATCAAGAAAAGCCTTTGATCTTTTTTTTATTGTTTTTAGCTTCTTTATATCAATTGCTCTTAAGCGATTTTTTGAACGTAAAAAAGGGCGAAATAATCGCCCGGAGTATCAACGTAAAATAGTTTTGATAGCGACAAACGCGCTACGCGCGATGCACATGCCCTACCCGAGAAAGTAGACTAGGTGGCCGCGCTAGCTAGCGATAAGGTGCCATCGGCCGCGATTGCTATTGGAATTGGGTCGATGATAACACCTTGAAATTCTCCGCCAGAATCATTGCCGAGAAATGCCATAAAATACCATTTGCCATCCGGCCCCTGAATTACTCGCCCCGCATAAAGCCCGTTTTGTTCGGGCCGAGTAAGAAAACTGTTTCCGAGTGTTTCGTAAGGCCCCAACAACTGCTCAGACACAAAATATTTAATACCCGTTTGCGGAATTACATCCAGGTGTTCATTGTGTAACGTCGAATGAAAGCGAGTAGAAACCGAACAAAATAAATAATAGCGTCCGTCGATATACTGCACCTGCGGAACTTCCATTTCACCGTACCAACCGGGCGCCAAGAACGCATCACCGACATGCCAATCGACAAGGTTGCTCGAACTTGCGTAGCCAATTGCGCCGCGGCCATCGGGCGCACCGCGATTAACTCTACAGGTAATCAGCATATGAAATAAATCATTTCCATTTTGGTCTTTATCAAACAAAATCCAAGGATCGCGCCAGGACGCATCGTGCCAATACGCGAGCTTTAATCCGTCGTACCAGCGCTCATCTAACTGCACAATAGGATTCTGCTTTTCCTTGACCCAATGAATTAAATCTGTTGAACGCGCCAGACATACGCGTTGTATCAAACCTTTTTCGGCGCGCATGGTGCCGGTATAAAACATTAACCACTCATTTTGATAGCGCACCACACTACCCGTCCAGGTTGTAAATGAGTCGGGAGCTTCATCATTATTTGCTGTGGGTGCGAGTGCATCCGGAAGAATATCCCAATGAATTAAATCACATGATACCGCGTGACCAACAGAAACATTCCAGTGGCGCAAATCCGGATTACCCAATGACTTGTCCGCCTGTAAATAGAAAATGTGGTAGTCGCTTCCATCCACCGCAAACCAAAAATCCCAAACCCATTTATCGCGCAACTGCAACATAGTCATCTCCCCTTTCTATTCACAGGATTGGATAGAAACCCCAATCACTAATTATTGGTCAACATCACGCTTTTATCCGGCGAAAAATGCGCATATAGCGGTAATATAGCTCCGCCCATAGCGCGCGCATCCGGCCCAATACTGCCGACAATTACCTCCGGTTTATGAACGCCTACCGGGGTAAACTGATTTATTTTTTCAGTTAATTTTTCAACTAATGTTTGCACCAGATCACGCGGCAGATTACCGTCAAGAACAATTGCCTCCAAATCCAAAATGCCCGTTGCTGATAATGCTACAAACGCAAACGCATCAACTGCATCGTCAATCCATTCATCCAATGCAGCTTGCGCCGCTGGTAGCAAGCTTGGTAATTGTGAAATATTAGTGATCGAAAACCCGCGCGCATTTAGATGACGACGTAATGCATAGATAGAAACGCGGTTAGCGAGGGTTTCAAAGGGACCACTAACGGGTGGTACTGTTTCCAACCGCGACTGGGTAACAGGCATTGATGCGAGCGCCCCCGCATTGCCGTGCACCCCCGATTCAAGCTCGCCATGCAACACAACACCGCCGCCAATAAAAGTGCCGATAAACATGTACAAAAAATTATCCACTCGGGCACCACAACCCAATTTCAACTCAGCGACAGCGGCGGCCGAACAATCATTTTCAACATAAATGGGTAACTCAATTTTTGTTGCCAAGGTTTCACGCGGATTGAAATTATTCCAGCGCTGCGACAACTCATCACTCATATTTAATTCTTGTTGCCAGGCGCCCATAAACCAAGGAATGGCCAAACCCACGCCTACAATGCGTGGTTGATACTCCGGTGAAAGACTCGAACGTAAATAACTCACTCCCTGTACTACTTTTTCCACCAAAAAATCCGGATCTGGCAAGGTGAATTCGTGCGCGACTTTGCTCAACACGGTCCCGCAAAAATCCATCAACAGAATTTGAATGTCATTGCGCCCGGCATTAACGCCTATTGAATAGGCGCCTTTGGGATTCAGCGCGTACATAGTTGATGGCTGCCCCAATCCCCGTTGGATCTTTCCTCGTTGCTCCACCAGGCCCGCTTGTTCAAGATCGTCGATGATGCGGGTTACCGCTTGGGGCGTGAGATTGGCTAACTTCGCCAACTCGAATTTGGATGCCATCCCCAATCCTCGAAGACTGCTAATCAATACCCGTTCGTTGTACCGGCGTAATCCGCTGGAATTGCTACCTTTACTCATGAGAAACCCCAAATCTGCCATCTGCGCGTTAAGGCAGCAGTTTTCATTTGACTTAATTAAACCACTGTGAATAATTAAGTCAACCAATATTAATAATCCTAACCGCTTTGGCGCTCAAATCCCATAAGCGCCGGGCGATCTCACGAGGGCAATAACGTGTCCGCACTGCACGAGCAACACAACCTGCGCCTGATCCGCTGGCTAACCTTCCTGATGTTCACTATGTTCGCCATGACTACCGACGCCGTTGGCGTCATTATTCCGGTGATCATCAAGGAATTCGGACTCAGCCTCACACAAGCCAGCGCATTCCATTACGCCCCCATGATCGCCATCGCCCTGAGCGGGATTGCCTTGGGTTTTTTGGCGGACAGGATTGGACGCAAATACACCATCCTGCTTGGCCTTAGTCTGTTTGCCCTCGCCTGCTTCTTGTTCGCCTTGGGTAAACAATTTGAATTTTTCGTCACGCTACTGCTGGTGTCCGGGTGTGCTATAGGTATTTTTAAAACCGGAGCATTGGCACTGATCGGCGACATAAGCCATTCCACGCAGGAACACACCCGCACTATGAATACCGTGGAGGGTTTTTTTGGTGTAGGCGCGATTATTGGGCCCGCGCTGGTAGCCTACTTGCTGGCAGAAGGCATATCCTGGACCTACTTGTATTTAGTAGCGGGAGGAATTTGCGTACTACTGATGCTAATCGCCAGCCGCGTGCGCTACCCCCACACGCGCCCGCCGAGTGATGCGGAAAAAATTGATTTGTCACGCACACTAACAATGTTGCGTAACCCATTCGCGCTGGGTTTCTCTGCACTAATCGCACTTTATGTGGCAAGCGAGGTCGCCATCTATGTATGGATGCCTACATTTCTACAAGACTATCAAGGCGATTGGACAGGACTAGCGGCTTACGCACTCACCATCTTTTTTGTACTGCGAGCCAGCGGGCGCTTTTTGGGGGCCTGGATTTTGTTGCGGTTTGAATGGAGTACAATAATGGTCCTATTTAGCAGCTGCATTTTTCTGTGTTTTTTGGGAAGCGCAATCGGCGGCCCAACCATCGCGGTTTTTTTATTGCCCTTGTCCGGCATTTTTATGTCGATGATTTACCCCACGCTAAATTCCAAAGGTATTAGTTGCTTCGACAAGCATGAACACGGCGCCGTTGCCGGTGTGATTTTATTTTTTACGGCAGTAGCTGCTGCACTAGGGCCATTGCTGATGGGCCTTATTGGCGATTTACTCGGTCATGTAAAGTACGGTTTTTATCTCGCCACCGGATTCTCGGGTTGCCTTTGTCTTGCACTCATTTATAACTGGCGGAAAAAGCCGGCCGAATTGCAACTCAATCGATAATCAGGCACGCAATTGATCCGGTAATTTTTTGATGGTGTAGATATCGTAACGACTGGATTTTCCTTCCAATTGATAGGAAGGTGTCTGGCCATTCAAAAATGGCGCTTTGCGCGGGCGTTTGACTACGACGCGATAATTAACGCGTGTTAATGCGAGCGGCAAGAGGGCGTCTGCGTCCTCATCCACACCAACTATCGAATGAAATGCTGCCATCTCCTTTTTTACATCGGCACTTTTTTGTCGCTCGGGGAACATGGGATCGAGATAAATTACATCGGGAAAATTTTCTTCCGTAAGCCCAGTTAAATATTCACGACTGTCTTGCGTTACTAGCGTCATTTTTTGCAGCAGTGCATATAATTCTGTATCTTGATCTTGTGCAAAATGTGCTGCGCGTTTTAAACCATCACCCAACAACGCTTGCACAATTGGCGAACGCTCCAACATGGTCACCACACAACCAAGGCTAGCCAACACAAAACTATCTTTACCCAAACCTGCTGTTGCGTCTAACACGTTTGGAAAACAACCCGCTTTAACGCCCACCGCTTTCGCGATCATTTGCCCCTTGCCGCCACCAAATTTACGCCGGTGGTCTACGGCCCCTTCGGTAAACTCTGCCAATATCGGCCCTGGCGCCTTGCGTCCGGTTTGCTGCAACACAATATTCGCTGTATCAAATAGCACTACGAAATTATACTCAGTAATAATTTCAGGCGACTGATCGCGCAATAACGGCACTTGCAGGAGCTGCGCAAGTGCCTCGGCTTGGGCTGATGTGGAAGCGTTGTTAGATAAAATAGCAATTGCGTCGTTCATAACCGGGACTGAAAACTGAAAGAATAAACCCATTATCCCTTCTGCGTCCTGGAGAGGCAATCACTGCTTATCCATATTAAAGCGCACGCGATCACGCACATCCGGCGTCCTCACCGGAACACCATCCACCACATTGGGTTTGTATTTCCAATTTTTAATTGCTTTGAGCACAGCATTATTAAAAACACTGGAAGGCTCATAGGCAATAATACGAATGTTATCGGTGGTGCCCAGTTCAGTTACATCAAACATTACATCCACATAACCTTCAATGCCCTTGCTCAATGCCGTTTGTGGATATTGCGGCGGAATCCTTATAAAAGGAGTCATTTGACCTACTGCGGCAATGCCTTTTATAGGGGTTTTTTCAGTAGCAATTGGCCCACCCATACCCGGCATGCCCGGGTCGATTTCCACATCGATTGGCGGGATCACCGATACCTTGGGAGGCTGTTCAATAACGACCGGACGAATTGGTGGCTCCTCATGACGCACACTAATTTCTGTTGGTATATTCATATTAATTGGGGGAATTTTTTGTATTGGTTTCTCCTCAACCGTAGGTGCATCCATATGAATTAGCTGTTGCATTGCGTAGAGCAACAGCAAGGTAACCACTATCGCTAATGGGGATACGCCAAGCGCACGTAAGAGCGGGTTTGAATGCGGGTAGTAACTATTTTCAAAAGGTGGGTGAGCAATAGATTTAGTCATGATTATGCCTCTGGTTTTTTCGGGCAATAACTGGCCCTGCCCGGGATGGGCCTTAGAAAAATAAGTGTTAGCAGGAAAAAACGAGGAGCGACTTTATCGTCGGCGCATGCCGGGGTTGGCGGGTGTGAGTTGAAAACGGAAAGTTTCAGTTACGCCATGCACAATAACTGGCTGACCATCTAATAATTGAGGGCGATAACGAGATTTTTTTAATGCGCTTAACACCGCACGATCGAAAATCGCAGAAGGTTCGTGCTCGACAATCTGTGGATCAACAATGCCCCCCTGTGAATCAATTGAAAATTCAACTCTGACCCAACCTTCCAGCCCTTTTTGCAAAGCACTGGCAGGATATTCAGGGGTGGCTAACTCCAGCGGCAAATATCCCTGCACCTGAATCGAGGGAATTTGAATGGCAGTGGATTGCTCACTCGCATTGGGTATGACGACATCCTCTTGTAGATCTTGCTTATTCGGTTTCGCAACACTGACCAGGGTTTCCTCCATAAAATCCCGCGGCAAGGGGTGTGGCTCGATCGGTTTCAATCGTTGCAATAACTCCCAGCTAAATTCCTCTTCGACAACTGCGCTATTTTCCGATGCAACAATTTCAGATTCTTCATCGGGCCACTGAATCGATAGTAAATAATTCGCCTGTTTACGCAATTGCTCCTGCAACGGAATTAATTGCACACTGGCAAAAAATGCTAGCAATAATACGGCGCAAATTACCCAGTACTGCGCATCCTCCATAGGTACTGACTGATGTGGGCGCTGCTTATCCAAAAGCGCCATAATGCGTTGATATACCGGCGAATGACCACGCATACGCAAGCTTTCCGTGTGCGGCACCGGCTTTTCAGTGCCGGCAATCGCCAACAGATTTTGTGCGTATACCAAGTGCTTATCGCGCAACTTAAAAATGTAATCATCGCACGCGATTTCGGCTTGTTGATAAATTTGACGCGCGATCCACCAGACCGGCAACAAAAACCAAAAACACGCGCAGGTGATTTTTACCAACAGAGTCGTCAGCCAATCCCAGCGAGCAATATGCCCCAACTCATGAATCAATACGCTAAGCTGTTTGTCTTCATCCCATAACAACACCTCGCGTGGCAACATAATCACTGGGCGAAACAATCCCCAGGTCTGCGGTGAATCCACATCACGCGATACCACTAATTGAATGGTACGCTGGATGTCTATCAACTGGCGCAAGGCATCCAACTGGTTAATTAATTGTGGAGACTGAACGGATTCAGACTTGCGAGTCTGCAACCACAACCCGAAAATTCCCGCCAACAAATAGAACAATAAAAATGTGGCTGGTAATAAATAGATTCCCGCCATCAGTAGAAAATGGCGAAGAGATGAATAATCAACAAGCCACTGATTCAGAGCAATCAGCCATGCCTCTGGTATTTGAAACAACTGCGCCAAGGATGGAAATACAGCAAACCTAACCTCTGCCAAACCAATGGCAAGCGAGCTTAGAATAAATAAACTGATAACGCCAAGACTAAGCACAAAGTGTTGCAAGGAAGCAGATTTTTTTCGTACAAACCAACCCAGCACTGCAATTAACAAGAGCAACGCGATGGGTTTGATTACTCCGGAAACAATGATGCTGGCAACAAATTGGGTATTCATAAAGCACCTGCTTGTTGTTATAAAAATGCTGCAACACGTTGGCTAGAAAACTTAATTCCCCGCGCTGGATTTTTCGTCGCGCGCAGCAGCATCAATCGCCTCTTGCAACTGACGCACCTCATCTGCGTTTAACTTTTCGCGCTGCATACCCAACAAAGCGTTAACCGCTGCAGTCGTAGAACCGCCAAAAAATGTTTTGAGCAACTTATGCAGCGCCGAAGCACGTGCTTCCTCCTGCGCAACAACCGGGAAATAAATGTAGCGAGGACCGTCCTCGCGAAAGTCGACGATTTTTTTCTCTACCAGTTTTGCCAGAAGCGCACGCACAGCGGAATAGCTTGGGGCATCGTGAATAGCGGCGCGCACATCCTGGGCTGATAGCTCCCCCGCCTCAAACAACGCATCCATTATTTGCCGCTCGCGACGACTCAGTTGAGCGGCAGCGGTTTTATCCAAGTCATCGAATGTCATAGTAATAACCTTGTTAAGTAATCTTTTGAGCAAGGTGCTGCACCTATCAGACATGCTGCTTTTTTAGCATCATGCTAATAAATTAGCACCTATAAATATCCAGTCAAGCAAATCCTGCTAAAAAATTAGCACACAATTCTAACTTGTTGATTTTTAAAAATAAAAAAGCCGCCCGGTTTCCCAAGGCGGCTTTGTACCTACAGATAAGAGATTATTGTTCGTTCGGAACCAACTCCAACTCTACGCGGCGGTTTTGCTCACGACCTGTTGTTGTATCGTTACTCGCTACCGGGTAGCGAGAACCATAGCCATAGGACTGGATACGGGCACTGCTCACCTTCTGGCTACGTAGATACATTGCAACACTGTCTGCACGACGCTCACTAAGCGGCAGATTGATCTTGTCACCACCGGTCGAGTCGGTATGACCGGTCACACGGATGGAAGTTTTGTTGAATTCAGCCAGTACTTTTGCCACTGAGTTCAACACATCAAAAAAGTCTGAGCGAATATCAGCGCTGTTAGTGGCGAAAGTGATGTTGCCCGGCATAACCAATGTCAGGTTATCGCCATCGCGTTGTACCTGTACGCCAGTGCCTTGCAGCTCTTTGCGTAATTTGGCCTCTTGGCGATCCATATAATTACCCACCCCTCCGCCAACCGCGCCACCCAATACTGCGCCCTTTAACGCGCGCTCACGGCGATCCTTGGCGTTATCGCCAGTAGCAGCGCCCAATACAGCGCCAGCAATTGCACCTATACCCGCCCCTTTGGCCGTTTTACTGGTTTTTTGCTCACCGGTATAAGGATCAGTTGTGGTACAACCAATCAGGCCAACAGAAAGGATCAAAGCGATCAGGTATTTCATGGTAAACCTCCAATAGAACATGCATGTTGTTTTTGTCAGACCGGCAATTCGCGTAAATGTTTTACAGAACCCAGAACATTGCCGCTTACAGATTGTCGATGTGAAATCTTGACCTCTACAGGTGAATTTTCGATGTCTTCAACTGAACCAATACTGAATTGCAAATTCTAGCATTGCCGCCATTCAGCTATCTGTTTAAAGTGAACACCATTTCACACTTCTAGAAATCGTCGTCGCCGTTACCTGAAAATAACGGGCTAACAACAACAGGATTCTCACTATGAAAATTCAATTTCCTTTACTCGCGTTAACGCTTTTGTGCAGCACTTTATTCCAGGGTTGTAAAAATTATTCTGTAAGCCTAAACGATAAAACGGTGTATACCCCAGCACCTTTATTTACCAACTACCAGATTGCCGATGTAAAATTACACGCGTGTGTTGAGCAAACGATTTACGATTTAAAAATTACCAAAGCCGAGGAGTTAACACGACTAAATTGCAGTAACGCCGGGATTATCTCGCTGACAGGATTGGATAAATTTTTTGCGCTGACGGAGCTTAATCTGGCCAACAACCAGATAAGCGATATAAATACGTTGGGGAAATTAGGGCGATTAGACGTATTGCTGATCAATAACAATTCAATTAAAAACCCGGCTCCGCTGTTGAATCTACTACATCTGCAACAGCTCGATACCACGTACAATCCGGGCATGAGCTGCAAAGATCTGTATCAATTAGCAGCAAATTTGCAGCACCAAAAACCGGACTTAAAATTTCCCGAGCAATGTAGCAAATCTTGATACAACGGAATGAATTCCGGGAGGGAATGCGCCCCTATTAGGGGCGCTAAAACTTATACGGCACCGCGCACAAACATCAGACCAATAGTATTGCGCAATTGATGTACTACGCGCATGCGCACCGGCTCCGCATTGATTGCACCAACAGCCTTCTTAAACTTCACCATCACTTCGGTACCAACCGGTGGGCACACCTGGTTTTCAATTTGCACCTGTGCACCGCCATCAGAAATATCTCTGGCAAAACCAACAATAGTCCCAAAGCTCGGATGAGACATTTCTACGCGTACCGAGGTTGATGTACGTTCAAATAAGCGGCGTTCGTTCACTATAGTTCTCCACAAGTGGTAGGCCCAATGCCTGGACCAAATTATTGTTTGATTATAGGCAGGATTCGTCAAAAATCACTGCGGCGACTTTTCGACGAAACAATCACACAAAATAACCTTATAAAAAAAGGGGCCAAAGCCCCTTTTTTTCATCCAGCTGAAATCAGAAGGTTAAGCCCAAGCGCTGGCCAACCAACTCGTAAGACTCAACTACATTACCCAGGTTTTGACGGAAACGATCCTTATCCAGCTTTTCGCGGGTGTCTTTATCCCACAAACGACAACCGTCTGGTGAGAACTCGTCGCCAAGAATCACTTCGCCTTTGTGAACCCCAAATTCCACTTTGAAATCCACCAACAGCATATTTCCCGCTGCAAATAGATCTTTTAAAACCGCGTTGATCTTGAAGGTCAGCTCTTTCATGCGTGCCATTTGCTCGGGAGTTGCCCAACCAAAAGACTGCACATGGTATTCGTTGACCATTGGGTCGCCCAACGCATCGTTTTTCAGAAACAGCTCGAAGGTAGGTGGATTTAATTCCAAGCCTTCCTGTACACCCAAACGACGCACCAATGAACCGGCAGCCAGATTGCGCACCACGCACTCGACCGGGATCATCTTCATGGTTTTTACCAGGGATTCAGTATCAGAGAGCTGCTTAACGAAATGAGTAGGAATGCCCGCCTCTTGCAACTTGGTCATAATGAACGCATTGAACTTATTGTTCACCATACCCTTGCGGTCAAGCTGCTCTACGCGCTTACCATCAAACGCAGAGGTATCATTGCGAAACAGCATGATCACCTGATCAGGATCGTCAGTTCTGTAGATGGATTTGGCTTTGCCAGCGTAAAGTTGTTCGCGCTTTTCCATTGAATGGCCTGCTATGTCTGTAAAAAGTAAAATTTAAAAAACTGATAACCAGTCGAAACCCTGATTCTGACAGGCATAGGTTATGTGTTTAACCTCAGCCGTGACAGGTGCCAGAGCGGCCTGAGCCAGCTCCAGCGAATTATTTTGTTGGCTGATATGCGCCACAACCAAGTGCTGCAAACGCGAACACTCCAGGCGCTGCAAAAAACCCGCTGCTTGTTGGTTGCTAAGGTGCCCCCACAAGCCGCCAACCCGCTGCTTGAGCGAAGGGGGATAAGGCCCTGAAGCCAACATAAATGGATCATGGTTAGCTTCCAGCACCATGGCATCGAGACCCTGATAGTGCTCTTCCACATGGGCGGTAATGCTACCCAGATCCGTCAATATCCCCAACCGGATTCCCGCGTATTCAAAAATAAACTGCGCAGGCTCCCTCGCATCATGGGGAACCGCTACAGGCGTAATACCAAGCTGATCCAGTTCAAAGGGCGCGTATCCTTCGATCAAACGCAGATCCGGCAATTCGCCGAGATCGCGACTTTGAAATGTACCCGGGGTCATGTAGACCGGTAGATCATAGCGTCGCGCCAGCGGAGCAACACCCTTTATATGATCGGCATGCTCATGGGTAACCAGTATCGCAGTCAAATCTTCCGCACGCTTGCCCAATCGCTCAAGTCGCTGATTGGTTTCTTTAACGCTAAACCCACAATCAATTAACAGGGTTCCTGCGCCCCACTCCACCAGTGTCGAGTTGCCACGACTACCACTTCCCAGTGAAGCAAAGCGCAGTGATACGGTCATTAAATCAGGTTTTTACGCAATACGGTTAACAACTCGCGGGCTTCGTGGGGAGTCAAACGCTTGCCATAGGGGTCGCGCACGCGCACCACGAAATTCCCTTCAGTACCAGTTACCACAATCAAATAGCCAGGCGCATCCGGATTTGCTTTTTCTTCGTCACGATCGGAACGAGGGGCCTTTTCAAACGCATCGCCCGTTGGCAGTTTGCTTTGCAGCTGCTCAAGCGAATATGGGCTTGTTGGAGGTTTTGGATTCAAGCCGATGTGCAACACCCGCTTAAACCAACCCGGCTTATTTTCTTCCGGATCGAGATACTCAACATAATAGAGCCCTGCATCACCATCCACATCAAAGGTAGTAAAGCCGTCTTTTTTGGCTGCATAGCTAAGCGTTGCCAAAGTACGCACACGATCCAGTTTGATCGTCATCAAAGGTTCGCCCGCGAGCATACTCAAATTGGCCTTCACTGAACCGCCAATATCCTGTGCAAGCAAGGATGTACCAACACCATCAGCTTCGCTGGCAAGAGTGGCAGCAAGTTCATCTAGCAACCATTTCTCGCGCTCTGCATTGACCGAGCGAC
Organism: Cellvibrio sp. KY-GH-1; assembly: GCF_008806975.1. Classification (NCBI taxonomy): domain Bacteria; kingdom Pseudomonadati; phylum Pseudomonadota; class Gammaproteobacteria; order Cellvibrionales; family Cellvibrionaceae; genus Cellvibrio; species Cellvibrio sp. KY-GH-1. Next base: position 5,223,467 of record NZ_CP031728.1, on the reverse strand, counting down.
GCGGCCAGGACATATCGGCCGTCGGCTTTTCCGAAGTGGGAACACTCATGTGAGTGATGTGGATTTCGGTGGTTTCCGGTTGTACACCTTGATCGATTTGCATGCGATAGCGATCGTAAGTTGTCAAATCAGTTTTGAACTGCAGCCAACTGGTTTCAATAATACCTTTCCCGATATCCGCCTTGCTCACCGCAAGGGTGTTTGTATTGAGAAAATTACGGATACGCGGCCAAACCTCTCCCGGAGCAGCGTTAATCAGAATCCAACTCTCGCCACCAACACGCTGGATTTTTACATTTTCCTGTTCCAGATTGGCAGACAAAGGCATAGGGCGCGGCACTTCATAATCCGCATCCGGGTCATAACCAAAATCTGCCGCCGTGATGGGAGGAATTGGATACAACTCCCCCATAGTTTCCGATTTTTTACCCGCCGGTAGAACCAACGGTGGAATATTGTCGGCCTTTTGGTAATCCGCTTCACGACTGCGAAAAACCCCATCTTTACCAAAAAACATTCCGCAACCCGAGAGTGAAAAACCCAACCCTAAGACACATAGCAACAGCAAAGGGCGCGATACACGAAAAGTATTGGTTGTTTTAGGCATTGTTTTAATAGGACTCATGAATCATCTCATCGACAGCAGCAGTGACGCCGCTTAAACCCCGGCTACCTGCATAGCTGCTTTAACCTGTTGGTGATACTGCTCTGACAAACGCGTCAACGGCAGGCGAATTCCCGACTGGATCAGGCCTAATTGTTCAACAGCCCACTTCACTGGAATCGGGTTTGACTCCACAAACATGGCGGTGTGCAAAGGTAGCAAACGCTCATTGATAGCGCGTGCTTCTTCAGCCTTACCCGCCAGCGCCAATTCACACATACGTGCAATGGCCGCAGGTACGACATTCGCGGTGACAGAAATATCCCCTTTGCCACCTAAAAGAATTAAATCAACTGCTGTAGCGTCATCACCAGAGATAATTGCGAAGTCATTTGGTGCCTGATCTATCAATGTTTTGGCGCGATCCAGATCGCCGGTAGCCTCTTTAATGCCAATAATATTGGGTACCGAAGCAAGGCGCAGGGCCGTTTCCGGCTTCATATCAACGCCCGTGCGACCGGGTACGTTATAGAGGATTTGAGGAATAGCCACCGCGCGCGCGATGTGAGTGTGGTGCAACACCAATCCCTCTTGTGTCGGTTTGTTGTAATAAGGCGTCACTAACAAGCACGCATCAGCCCCCACATCTTTAGCTGCCTGGGTTAATTCGACTGCTTCGGAGGTGGAGTTAGCGCCAGTTCCTGCGATTACAGGAATCCGCCCATTGACCTGATCAACCACTTTCTTAATGACCGCCAAATGTTCATCAACATTCAGGGTTGCAGACTCTCCCGTGGTACCCACAGCAACAATCGCATGAGTACCCTGCTCCAGATGCCAGTCCACCAATTTATGCAGCGCTGCCCAATCAAGACTGTTATCTGCATTCATCGGGGTAACCAGGGCAACCATACTGCCTTGAATCATCGGAGCGCTCCATTAGCTAACAACATGGGCTAGCAATACAAAAAAGTTGGGGTAATCAATTAATAAGACGCGCAATGGTACTGAGTGGGCTTGTACGAAACAAGCAAAACCCAGCCAGAAAGCACGAATAGTTATTTTTTGAAATCAAGCATACGCTGCAAGGGGATCATCGCCTGCTTACCCAGCGCCGGATCCACGTGAATTTCGTTATCTGCCCGATCAAATACCGACGCCAGATTATCCAATACATTCATGGCCATCCAAGGACAATTAGCACAGGATCGACAAGTAGCACCACTGCCAGCAGTCGGGGCAATGTGGAATATTTTATCAGGGTTCACCTGCTGCATTTTGTAGAAGATCCCTTGATCAGTCGCCACGATAAACTCGCGGTTTGGCAAGGTACCCGCCGCCTTGATCAACTGAGAGGTGGAACCCACCACATCAGCCAACTCAACCACAGCCTTGGGTGATTCAGGATGAACCAGCACGGCTGCATCGGGATAGAGGAGCTTCAGATCCTCAACCCCCTTAGCCTTGAACTCTTCATGAACGATGCAGGCGCCATCCCACAGCAACACATCAGCACCGGTTTTCTGCTGAACGTAGGCACCCAGGTGCTTATCCGGCGCCCACAAAATTTTCTTACCCTGACGATCCAGATAATCCACTACATCCAGCGCGATACTGGAGGTTACCACCCAATCAGCACGAGCCTTAACGGCGGCCGAGGTGTTGGCATACACCACGACGGTACGGTCGGGGTGCAGGTCACAGAAAGCAGAGAACTCATCGATAGGGCACCCCAAATCCAGCGAGCAGGTCGCCTCAAGGGTGGGCATAAGCACGCGCTTCTCGGGAGTGAGGATCTTTGCAGTCTCGCCCATAAACTTTACGCCGGCAACAATCAGCGTATCTGCAGCATGGTTTTTACCGAAACGGGCCATTTCCAGAGAGTCAGAAACACAACCACCAGTTTCTTCAGCCAATGCCTGAATCAGGGGGTCAGTGTAATAGTGAGCAACCAGCACCGCGTTGTGTTGGTTGAGCAGAGCCTTGATACGGCTTTTGTATTCTGCTTCCTGTTCAGGTGTGTACTGGGGAGCACTCCAGGCGCGAGCAAGATGCTGCTTAACCAGATCCTGCGCCGCAGAATCGCGCGCAGCCAAATTAATAAATTCAGACATGAAATCGCCTCAGAGAAAGACGCATCTACACTGGACTCTTACCCGAAGTGCCGATGAGTTAATTTGTGCGCAATTTTATCACACCCAATTCGCCGGCATGACAGCTTGTAACAACATCTCAAACACACTTACTAGCGAGCGGCCGCATTAACAGCCATTATCAATATCCAATAAAAAAGGGCACTTGATAAAGTGCCCTTTTTTATTGGATTGCAACTAGAAGACTGCAATACCGGAATATGGTGGGTCGTGCTGGATTCGAACCAGCGACCAATTGGTTAAAAGCCAACTGCTCTACCGACTGAGCTAACGACCCTGAATCAGGTTCGCAAATACACTTTTAAAGCACGCTTTGTTTAAGTGGTGGGTCGTGCTGGATTCGAACCAGCGACCAATTGGTTAAAAGCCAACTGCTCTACCGACTGAGCTAACGACCCTAAATGCGAGGCGCGTATAATAATGTTTTGGATTGAAAAAACAAGCATTTTTTCAATATTCATGCACAATAGCGGTTCGAACAAGAGCAATTGATTATTAATGAATCTTTTTGCTAGCTTTATCGACAGTCACTGCTCAATAAGGGTGGCTCATGCAGGCGCAGGGAATGAATAAAGGATGAGCACCGAGAGGAAATCTGCGTAGGGAAAAACTTTCACGACACAGGCACCAAACTAACCTATTCTTTAAAACAGCCGTTAAATCGTCTAAAGATATTTCTGAGGGCGATAGAAATGATCTAAAGGCAACCCCGGATTTTTTAGGTCACAGGCATAAACAAAGAAATAACCAAGTCCTGGTCGACAACGAGACAGATGCATGCTTTCTGCTTCATCCGCTGAAGGAGTTTCGCAAGCCAAGCGCTCCTGGCTTGCGCGGTTAACACTGGTATTTCTCGCCTACAGCCTTACAGGCTGGCTCGGGCTTTGCGTCCCGTTTGAAAACGATAAGGTGACCCTGTTCTGGTTGCCGAGTGGCATTGCTGTTGCGGCGCTTTATCGCTGGTCACTAAGCCTGTGGCCCGGAATATTCTTCGCTGCACTCACGCTAAACCTGTTCACTGGTTCTTCACTACTGACCAACCTATCAATTGCCACCACCAGTACCCTCGCGCCTATTGCTAGCGTCCTGCTGTTACGCTGGGCCAAATGCAACATAACCCACCTACATCGCACCAACACCCTCTGCTTTTTAACGCTTGGCTCCTTAGGGATGCTGATATCAGCAGTCGGGGGAGGATTGGCTTTAAGTACGCACTTGCACCAACCTCTGGAAACAGCATTACTGATGATTTTGGTGTGGTGGATGGGAGACACTCTCGGAGTGTTTCTTGCCACTCCCCTGCTTGCCAATATCAACCAAATCCATATCGACAAAATTCGCTCGCGCTCGCTCGATTTTATTATCGTCTTTGCAATTAGTCTGATCGTTGGGGTGCTATGTTTTCCGTTAAATAACTACGGTGACAATATTCATCTACCGATTGTTTTCTCCAGTTTTGTTTGCGTGGCCTGGGCCGCGCTTAGCTTTGGATTGCCAGGCTCCGCGCTGACCGCTATGGGATTTAGCTTTATTGCCATTTGGTCGAGCGTTCACCACTTAGGGCCATTTGCACTTCCAGACTGGCAACTTAGCTACTGGGTGATCTGGATTTATACCGCCAGCATGACGCTGCTTGGACTCATGATTACTGCCGCTCACACCGAGATCGCATCAACCACTTCCCAGTTAGGTGAGTCCAATCAGGAGCAGGAGCAACAAAAGCACTATCTGGAAGCGGTGCTCCATGCTATTCCGGATCTACTATTTGAAATTGATCGCGAGGGGCAGGTAATTTCGTTTAACGGCGGCAATGAACATCACGCCTTATCAGCACCAACGGTCCTTGGCAAAAACCTGTCTGAAACCCTGTCATCCAGCTCGGTTTCAGTGTGGATAAGCGCCCTGGGTGAAGCCGACAGCTGGGGCATATCCCAAGGCAAAAGCATCATGATTGAGCAGGGCGACCAGGTTTTTTGGTACGAACTGTCAATCGCCAAACGTGCCGGCACGCACCGGGACGACGACCGATTTATTTGCCTTGCACGCGACATCACCAAGCGTGTTCACACGCATCAAACCGACCTCGCCAACGAACAGCGCTTTCGCAATATTTTTGAAACCACACGCAATATTGCTGTGCAAGGTTACAACCGATTCCATGAAGTGATCTTCTGGAACAAAGCGAGCGAAGATCTCTATGGTTTTACCGCCGCCGAGGCGATGGGCAGAAAACTCGAAGACTTAATCATTCCAGAATTTATGCGCGATATGGTGTATCAAGGCATAGAAAACTGGCACGAGAAAGATGAGGCTATTCCGTCCGGCGAATTAGCTCTGCTTGGAAAAGATAGAAAAGAAGTCTGGGTCTACTCCAACCATGTACTCATTGATACACCCGACTATAAAGAAATGTACTGTCTGGATATAGACTTGGGTCCACAACGCCAAGCGCTCTTGCGAGTTGAACAAGAGCTGGCCGAACGCAAACAAATAGAAGCTGCTTTGCGCCATAGCGAACAACGTTTGGCAAGCGCACAACTTATGGCTCGGATTGCACACTGGAGTTGGAATCCGGCAACCGATACTTACAGTTTAAGCCCTTCCATGCAGGAGCTATTCGCGTTCCCGCCCGAAAAACTGCAGGGCAATATGGGCGATTTCATTGCGGAGTTTATTCACCCCAATGAGCGCGAAAGCCTGCAAAATGTATTACATGAAAGTGAAAACCAACAAAAAACAATTGCCCTGGAGTTGCGCCTGGAAATTGCCAATCAGAAGTTCTGGCTTCAGTTACAAGGCGACAACATTATTGTGGGTGACGCCAGCCTGATTCAAGGCACAATGCAGGATATTACCGAACGCAAAGGGCTGGATCTGGCATTAGCAGCCGCGGCGGCAGACGCCGCTTCAGCGCCGGATTTTTTTGTCACCATTTTAAAAGCACTGGCCGACGCTATAGGCGCAGAACACGTACTTATCAGCTTAATCAGCCCGAGCTCACCTGCTCAAGCAACGACTCACACTTATCTAAAACAAGGTGTACTGCAGGATAATTTTACCTACTCACTGCGCAATACTCCTTGCGCCGATGTAGTAGATGAAAATCTGTGCTTTGTTACTTCAGGAGCGCGTGAACGTTATCCGCAGGACGACCTGTTTCAGCAGCACAATATCGAAAGCTACATGGGCGTAGGCATTCGCAACGCCGAGGGCAACCCCGTGGGCATTTTAATCGCGATGGCGGAAACCCCCCTACCAGTTTCACCCCAAATTAATTCACTGCTATTAATTTTTGCCGATCGCATCGGCGGTGAATTACGTCGCGCCCAGGACCAGGAAAAAATTTATAGCTTGGCATTTTTTGATCCGCTGACACGGCTGCCCAATCGCCGCATGCTGCAAGACCGCTTAAAGCTACTCACCGCGCAAAGTGCACGAGTCAATCAGCATGGCGCTTTGTTGTTTATCGATATAGATCACTTCAAATTGCTCAATGATACGCGCGGCCACCACATCGGAGACCAACTGCTGGTACAGGTAGCCGAGCGCATCAGCAGCGTGATTCGCTCTACCGATTTGGCTGCACGCCTTGGCGGCGATGAATTTGTGGTAGTGTTCGATAACTTGGGAGAAGAAGCAGAGACAGCCGCATTGGAAGCCAAAAAGCGCGCAGAAGAACTGCATGATTTAATCAACCTTCCCTACCCACTGATGCAGTCGGTTTATCATTGTACTATTAGTATCGGCGTTAATTTATTTAAAGGGCAGACGCGCAGTATTGACGACCTGTTGCGTCACGCTGACGTTGCTATGTATCAAGCCAAAGACAGTGGTCGCAATGCGATTCGCTTCTTTGATCCGAATATGCAATCACGGTTGGAAAAACGGGCCGCGATTGAAGCAGATTTGCGCACAGCATACGAATCTAACCAGCAATTAATTCCCTACTACCAGGTGCAAATCGATAACCACCATAAAGCGATTGGCGCTGAATTATTATTACGCTGGATACACCCACACAATGGCATGATCTCACCTGCTGATTTCATTCCGGTTGCTGAACAAACCGGATTGATTGTAAATATCGGCCGCCAGGTAATACGTCAGGCATGCGAGCAATTGCAGCAATGGAGCCATCACCCAGCCTTTGCCAACCTGAGCATAGCGGTCAATGTGAGCCCCATTCAATTTAACCAGCTCTACTTTGTCGAAGATGTATTACAGATTGTAAAAACCACCGGCATCAATCCGCGTTTATTAAAACTCGAATTAACGGAAAGCTCGCTTCTTAAGAACGTTGATCAGAGTATCGAGAAGATGCAGCAACTACAAAATGAGGGAATAGGATTCTCCATGGACGATTTCGGAATAGGTTACTCATCGCTCTCCTATTTGAAACGCTTGCCGTTGGGGCAATTAAAGATTGATCAGACTTTTGTGCGCGATATTGCCATTGACCCCAATGATGCAGTGATCGCATGCACCATTATTGCAATGGCGCAAAATATGAATTTGCAGGTAATTGCAGAGGGCGTAGAAACGGACGAGCAGAAGAAATTCCTGGAACAAAATGGTTGCATCATGTTCCAGGGGTATTTCTTTGGTAAGCCTTTACCAATTGCAGAATTTGAACAGCAACTGATTGCAAAAAATTATTGTTGATACGCGTCAAACGCGATAGCGAGTTGGATCTGCCACGCCGGCTTGGACAAAACCAATTTTACGCAGGCGGCAGCTATCGCACTTGCCACAAGCCTCACCTAGATCATTTGCTTGATAGCAGGACACCGTCAAACTGTAATCAACTCCCAACGCAATACCCTGCTGAATAATTTCTGCCTTGGTTAGTTTAATCAACGGCGTGCGAATGTGCAGCTTATTGCCTTCAGCGCCCGCGCGCGTGGCGAGGTTCGCCATGGTCTCATAAGCGGCGATATATTCCGGGCGACAATCGGGGTAGCCAGAAAAATCCACCGCATTAACGCCAATAAAAATATCGTCACATCCCAAGACTTCGGCCCAACCCAGCGCGATAGACAAAAAAATGGTGTTGCGTGCCGGCACATAGGTAATAGGAATGCCACCCGTTTCTTCTTCCGGCACTGCGATAGATTCATCGGTTAGCGCAGAACCACCGATTGAACGCAAATCCAGTTTAATCACTTTGTAGTCAACGCTTCCGAGAACCTTCGCTGTGCGCTCAGCCGCTAACAATTCCGAGCGATGGCGTTGACCATAATCAAAACTCATGGAATAGCATTCATAGCCCTGGCTGCGCGCTATCGCGAGCACGGTAGTTGAATCCAAACCGCCCGAGACAAGCACGACGGCTTTTTTTTGCGACATCACTTTTTGTTGCGACATGACTTTTTGTTGTGACATAGAAAGCACCTGCAGAAAAACCAGCCCCTATACGCACCAGGAAGCCCAAAAAAATACTTAATGACCCGGAGTGTCATTCCACAATATTTTGTGTAATTGCAACTGAAAACGCACCGGTAAATTATCGGCGAGAATCCACTCTGCCAATTCCAGCGGAGTAATTTGACCAAAGCTGGGCGAGAACAATACTTCTGCCACCCTGGTCTTTAACTGATGCTCATCCAGTTTAAAACGTGCCCATTCGTAATCCGCCCGATCACAAATGACAAATTTGATCTGATCCCGCCCACTGAGCAACGGAATGTTTTCCCAACGGTTGCGCCCTACCTCACCCGACCCCGGTGTTTTTAAGTCCATGACTTTCACCACACGAGGATCAACATCATCAACCGGTAAAGCGCCGCTCGTTTCCAGTGATACTGAGTAACCGGCATCACACAGCAAGGAGAGCAGCGTCAAGCATTCGCGCTGCGCCAGTGGCTCACCACCCGTCACACAGATATATTTAGGATTGTAGGCCGCTACGCGCGCGAGTATTTCATCCAATGCCAGGCGCTCGCCGCCATAGAAAGCGTATTCAGAATCACAGTAGCCGCAACGCAAAGGGCATCCCGTCAAGCGCACAAATACAGTCGGCAGGCCCACAGTATTGGATTCACCTTGCAGCGAATAGAAAATTTCAGTGATTTTAAGGCTGGCTTGGGTCATATCTACAACGCGGAAAAACGACGGGCGATTAAAGGAGCGCAGTTTACCTAAAGGTGGCGCGCGATGCGAGGCGCGCCATTTTATTAATCTATACCGGCCTTATAACCGCCGACATGCACAGGCGGGAATTTGATCTGACCTTCGCCCGACTGTTATGCTGGCAGGCCGCGCCGCTAGTGGCGCGTCCGATTTACCCATCGTTTCTGGCTTAACAGGTCATTTGGGCACCATGATCAAACCCACAAAAACCCGCCGTCAGCTGCATCAGGAACTGGAGGAGCAAATCCGCCAGTACCTGGACAATGGTGGCCAGGTTAGTGAAGTACCCCGCGGCTTGAGCGGGCGTATGGATGCGAGTGGTCCTTTGGTGGCGCTCTTTGAAGGTTCCAGTCATGAAGATCGCACCCCCTTGCCAGACGTAGTTGCCGCTATTGAAGCGCGTAAAAAGCCTACCCTCCTGTTGAAACCTAAAAAGCCTAAACCACGTAAAAAAGTAATTCTCGACGATTTCGGTCAACCGCTGCGCTGGGAATGGGTTGAGGATTAGCCCGTTTTTGCACGTTTATTTTGAACCTAAAACGACTGGCTGTTTCCGAAAGGGCCGCTTTTTATAACAAAACACGCACAAAAAGCCAAAAACTCTCCATTAACAAAAAAATAACTTATAAAAATTATCAATTGTCTCTTTTCAATACTAAAAAAATCTAAAAAGTGTTTCTTTTTGTATCACCGCCAGCCTGCTCAATCTATATACTGCGCCCCGTTCAAAAAACAAACAAATCTCCCTCTTTCAGTATCCACACGAGTTCAAGAAATTAATGAAACACCTGCTGATCGCAAGCGTTTTAACATTCTTTTTTAGCCTGCCCGCCGTGGCGGATGATTTAGCCTATGAAGATTTGCTTTCCCCAGAGAGCGAGTATTTGCAGACCGAACTACTCACACTTCCTCAAGGTGAGTTATTGCCAAACGACGGCGAGCAAAACAGCGAGAAGTCATTGGAACTGGTCTACGTAGATCAGTATGAGCGCTCGCTCTTTAGCCTGGGAGAAGTAGATGTGGAGCGAAAAATCACCCTCAATGGCGGCGGCAAAACCCTGCGCGCTGATGCGTTTGAACTGGGCTTTCATATAGCAGTGAACTACACCCCCTGATTCCCCTGCATGCCCGAATGCCTCCATCAAAAACGCCACCAGGTTGCCCGAGTGGCGTTTTTACTTTAGCTGCACGGCAGACGAAGGTTACAACCAATCTTTCCGCTTGAAATACCAGTAGGGCAAAACGGCAGATAGCAGCATTAGCAATACGGCAACTACGAACCCGTATTTCCAGTCTGAATGGGGGATGTATTCAAAATTCATCCCGTAGGCACTGGCTACTACAGTTGGTGGCAGGAATACCATGGCGGCAATGGAGAAGATCTTGATAATCTGGTTTTGTTCGATATTGATAAAGCCTTGGGTGGAATCCATCAGGAAGTTGATTTTGTCGAACAGGAATGCGGTATGCGACATCAGGGTGTCTACGTCGCGCTTGATCTCCCGCGCGGTTTCCTGCAGCTCAAAAGATTCACGCAGATGACGCTGCAAAAAGGAAATTGAGCGCTGGGTATCCATCAAGCAGAGCCGAATTTTTCCGTTGCTATCCTCCAGTTTGGCCAACTGGTCAATTGCATCTTCCAGCTCTGCCTCTTCATCCTCCAGCACCATGTGGCTGACTTCTTCGAGCTTGCGATGGATGTCTTCCAATACGTCGGCGAGGTTCTCCACCTTTTGCTCAAACATGGTCACCAGCAAATCCTGCGGTGAGGTAACATTCACCTGTCCCGCGCGCACGCGCATCCGTAACAGGCGAAAATCAGCTAGGTCGCCGTCACGCACGGTAATTAAACGTTTGTCTTGCAGAATAAACGCAACAGTTGCGGTGCTGTGACGACCAGAATCGCCGGGGGCAAGAAACAGGGAGTGAACGTGTATACCGACACTGTCCTGAAAGTAACGCGCCGAGAATTCGATTTCCTCAACGTCTTCAGATTCCGGGAGTTCGGCACGCAGGAAGGTATTTAACTCCTCACGCTCTTCATCAGAGGGTTCGCGGGCATCAATCCAGAGAGCGTTATTCAGCGCAAGGCGGGTGTTTTCGTCTGGCTGCTTATCTTCCCGCAGCGCATTGCCTTGTACTTTAAACATTCTCAACATGGGTGCCCTTCTCCTCTGGTAACAAGCCAACTCGTGAGGAACAAGCTAGCTGTGAAAGCTGGCAGGTTTATAGCACAAGCTGTTAAAACTTAAAGTATTTTATTAGGTTTTCACCCTAAAACGATATGTTGATTATGAAGCCAGACAAAAAAACTCGCTTCTGCTAAGGTTGGTGCAGTCATCTCCAGAGCATTGATTATGCAAATTCATCAAGTATCCGCCGCGCTGGATAGCAAGCTCGCGCAACTGGATAAAAAGCTCAAACAACTTGAGCAAGAACAGACAGACACCCCGCGTGACGGGCTGGAACAGGACATAGCAGCTCTGCAAAAGATTAGAGCTAAACTGGTGAAATCCAAAGCGATTGCCTGGCGCGCCCATGAATTGCAAGACCAAAACAATGAAGCCAAACGCGCGCGTCAGCGGCTAATGGGCCTCACTCTCTGTGCAATCAGCCTGGTTGGCGCCGCCATACTGGTATTTTTGGTAGTAACCAATGGTTAACGAGAACTAAGAATAGAAGGAGAACAGTGAGAGAGTAATATCGCAGAAGCGACTTCCAGCCCTCATAGGTTGGAAGTCGCACCAGGATTAACCGGCAACAGCGGCGTCAATCAGGGGCTTGAGCTCACCCTTTTCGTGCATTTCAGTCACTATGTCGCAACCGCCGATCAGCTCGCCTTTTACCCACAACTGAGGGAAGGTCGGCCAGTTGGCAAACTTTGGCAGCTCGGTACGAATATCCGGGTTGGTTAAAATATCCACATACGCAAAACGCTGGCCACAAGCCATCAGGGCCTGGGAGGCGCGCATAGAGAACCCACATTGCGGAGCGCTGGGTGAACCTTTCATATAAAGGATTACCGCGTTTTCACTGATTTGTTGCTTGATCGTTTCTAACGTGTCCATTTATCTACCTCGATAATTTGCGGGGGACTGAATTCGCTGGAGCAGCCTGAGATCAGGCCAGACGGGTTAACAAGCGATAAACGAGGTTATAACCCAGTAATTTGCTCAAGTATTGCCATTTTACCCCAGTCTCCGGGGTGCGGCCAATCTCTCCGGGTTTGCCAAATGGACGATTTTGCATATTCTGTTCACAGGACTAGTCATTTCCCGCCGATAAGAAGGTTGTTTGCCCCTGTGAAATTTAATCTACGCGTACAAGTATTTTTAGTGTTTGCCCTGTTTGCCGTGCTGCTAACCGGCGGATTATTTTTGTATTCCCGCCTGAGTTTTGAGCTGGGCTTTAATCGCTACATCGAGCAAAAAGAAACCTCGCGCAACGCCAATTTAATTAATGCACTGGAACGTCAATATCGCATGGCGGGCAACTGGGATGCGTTTAAAAAAAATCGCAACTACTGGGAGTTGTTTGTGTGGCAATACAGCGCCAATTTGCGCGAGCGCGGTGAGCGTCCCATTCCCTTCCCCTTACCGCCTGAATTAAATAACAGCCCCCCGGACGATGGTGAACCCAATCGCTTTTTTTTCCACCGCGACACCAAAGGCAAGCGCGAAGGTGATCGCGACCGAGACCCCAAAGATCCCGAAGACTTCCTACGGCATCAGCCCTATAAACGTTTTATCCTGCTCAATGAAAAGGAAAAAGTTATCGCAGGAAAAAAATGGCGCAACGAAACCTATTTGTATAGTGATTTAATTATCAACATAGATGGCAAAGAGCAATGTGTTGGCTATTTGGGAGTTCCCATGAACCCGGCGCTGCGCGACTTACGCGACAACGAATTTGCCAAACGCCAACAGACACATTTTTTAATTACAGCGATGGTTGCACTGATCATTGCACTAGGCTGCGCAATTCCCTTGTCATACCTGCTCACCCAACGAGTAAAACGCTTGGCCACTCATGTGCAACGTCTGAGTAGTGGCGATTATCAACAGCGCCTCGCCGCAAAAGGTCAGGATGAAATTTCAACGTTGGCAGAACATCTCAACCACCTCGCCCACACTCTGGAACAAACCGAGCAAGCGCGCAAACGTTGGGTAGCGGACATTTCGCACGAGTTGCGGACACCGCTCGCCGTATTAAAGGCCGATTTGGAAGCGCTGGAAGATGGTGTCCGCAAGTTTGATGCAAAAGCCATCACCCGCTTGCAAAAGCACGCGGCACGCCTTGCCAGTCTGATCAATGATTTGTACCAACTGTCGCTCACCGACATAGGTGCTATGAGCTATCGCAAGCAAGAGTGCGATTTTAGCGAAATACTCGAAGAAACAAGCAATTCCATGCAGGATAAGCTTACCCAGGCTGGCTTGACACTTACACAGCATGTCTGCAAAGAACCGCTGCTGATTTTTGCCGATGCGGAGCGTTTGCAACAATTATTGTTGAATTTATTTAACAACAGCATTAACTACACAGAGTCCCCGGGCAACATCAAGGTATCGCTCTACAAAGAAATGCATTCCGCCGTATTTACCATTGAAGATTCAACACCCGGGGTAGATCCGGAATTGCATGAAAAATTATTCGAGCGGCTCTATCGCGCCGAATCCTCGCGCAGCCGTGAAACTGGCGGCGCCGGTTTAGGTCTGAGTATTTGCCGCAATATCGTAGAAGCTCATGCAGGCAAAATTAGCATCAGCAGCAGCGAACTCGGTGGTTTAAAAGTGACAGTGACATTGCCATTACAGGTATCAGCATGAATATTTTAATTGTGGAAGATGAAATTGATCTGGGCGAAATTTTGCAGGACTACCTGACCAGTGAAAATTTTTCAGCAACACTGGTGAGCGACGGCGAACTGGCACTGCAAAGAATCCTCACTGAAAAATGGGATTTGGTGTTATTGGATTTAATGCTTCCAAAACGCGATGGCTTGAGCATTTGCCAGGAAGTGCGCAAAGTTTCGCAGGTACCCATAATTATGACTACCGCCAAGGTGGAAGAAATTGATCGCTTGCTCGGCCTTGAACTGGGTGCGGATGATTATATTTGCAAACCGTTTAGCCCACGCGAAGTAATCGCGCGCGTTAAAGCCGTATTACGCCGCACTAGCAAAACCGAAACCAGCGAAGACGAGGGCTTGCGCCTGGATAAAGAGCGTCAGTACGCCTGTGTAGGTGATCAATGTATTGAATTAACCAGTATTGAATTTCGTATTTTGGAAACGTTATTGCTCAATAAACAGCGTGTCATTTCGCGTGATACTTTATTAAAAAACGCTTACACAGATCATCGGGTAGTGAGCGACCGAACCATGGATTCGCACATCACCAAATTGCGTAAAAAACTGCAGCCGATTTGCAATGAAGACATTATTCATTCGGTGTACGGTGTCGGTTATCGCCTGCAAACATCTTGACCTACCACGGACAAATGGCCAGCCATGGATGGCCTTGCTCATACCGCTTTTTGTTCAAAAAACTGTCTTTTTCGAAGTCACTCAAGGCTTTCACAGTTTTTCCATAGTTGCTCACCAATCCTTTCACAATTGCTTGCGCATTCTTTTTCCATACTTGGGTCAGACCTATATCAACACCGTTATACGCAGGTGCTGATACCGATAACCATTACGGAGAGAAACCCATGCCACCTTCAACAACTGAATTAAAATCCGCATCACCTGCAACCACAACCACTGCGGGAACCAGAGTCACACCCAACATAGATCTTAAACGTCGACAAACACTAGGCGCATTAGGCGCACTGAGCGTAATAGGTGCCGGAAGTCTGATTGGTTGCGGCGGCGGGTCATCTGGTGGCAACTCCACCGGCACGAGCAGTGCAACAGCGGCAACCAGTTCCACAACAGTTACTAGCAGTACTACCGCCGTATCCAGTACAACTGCCACCAGTTCTTCTGGTGTATGCACGTTAATCCCCACCGAAACCATTGGTCCCTTTCCGCTTTCGACCCTGCTCGATAATTCCGCCGTACTGCGCGAAAATATCGCTGAAGACAAAACGGGTGTGGCGCTGCAAGTAAAAATAAAATTGGTCAATGTCAATGACAGTTGTAAGCCGGTTTCGGGTTATGTGTACATATGGCATTGCGACAAAGATGGTTTGTATTCCGGTTATTCACAAAACAATAACGCCGGCCAGGCGGGTAAAACTTATTGTCGGGGGGTGCAATATACCGACACAAACGGTGTCGCTCTCTTCACCACCATTTACCCCGGCTGGTACGCAGGGCGTATCACCCATATTCACTTCCAGATTTTTTTAACCAATTACGGTAGCAGCGCACGTTCCACCGCGATATCGCAAATGGCATTTCCCGCAGCCACTACCAAAGCCGTGTATGAAACGTCGCTCTACACCAAAGGCCAGAACACCTCGGTTACCAGCTTCGCCGCTGACAATGTATTTAGCGATGGAGTGGAATATCAATTAGCGACCATTAGCGGAAATGTAACGGATGGCTTAATTGCAGAGCTGGAAGTGGGAATAGCAGTGTAGGTTCAAACTGGGATTAACTATCTAAAAATATAAAACGCCGCGCGGGGGTAAGTTGAGCGCGGCGCGCCAATAGAATTCAGAAAAAATCAGGTACGGAACCCACGAAGCAAACCATCAAGTCTGCGCGACTCTTTTTCCAAATGTTCGCGCGAGCGGCTTACCTGTTCACCGGCATCGTGATTGCGTCGCGCTTGCTGCAGAATTGTATTCATGCTGCCAGTAATTTGTTGCATAGATGTTTTTTCTTCCTCAGTAGCGCGCGCAATTTCGGTGTTCATTTTTTGGATTTGATCTACCGCTACCACAATATTAGAAAAAGCGTGAGAAGTATCTGAAATTCGCTCCTTGATAACTAACGCTTTTTGCTGCGCATCGCCCATTACATCGACCGCCTTGCTGGAACCAGAAGTTAGATTAGCAATAATAACTTCAATTGCCTTGGTTGACTCCTGAGTACGCGATGCCAAACTCCTTACCTCATCGGCCACCACCGCAAAACCGCGACCGCTTTCGCCAGCGCGCGCCGCTTCTATTGCCGCATTAAGCGCTAGTAGATTAGTTTGCTCGGCGATGCTGCGAATCACTTCCAGCATTGAACCTATATTGCGGCTGTCCGCTACCAATTCGGAAATAACATGCGAAGCCTTATCCACTTCTTTAACTACCTCATCCACCCCCTGCTGGGCAGACGCAACCACATCATTACCCGCTCCGGTTGTGGTCGTTGCCTGCACAGAAGCATCGCTAGCTTGCACTGCTGCATCTACAACTTTATTCAACATGGAAGAGATTTGATCCACAGCACTGGCAACATGGGATATTTCTGCAAACTGCACATCAATACCTTTAGCCGCTTGATCGATAGAGGTGGTAATTTGCACGCTGGCATCGGTCAGCGATTGGTTACTTTGCTGCGCTTGACCAATCAAATTTTGTAATTTCTCGACAAACCGATTAAACGCGAATGACAGGCGCCCCACTTCGGTATGCTGATTTTCACCGCTCAATCGCGCTGTTAAATCACCCGTCCCCGAGGCCAACTCACTCAGGTTTTCAGTCACACGCGAAATGGGCTGCATAATTACTTTATTGGCAAACAGAAAAATAATGACAGATAAGATAATGCTTACCGAAAACGCACTGAGCAATTTTATTTTTGCCGCAGACTGCAACGCGGCAACATTACCGGTTTCGCTTTCCACTTTACCATCCGCCTCTTCCTCCATCTCACCAATAAATGACAACAACTGATCCATCAAGTTGTTCAATTGTTCATATTCCGCAGCGGCTTCGCCGCCTGCTTGCAACTTACCGAGCAAGGCGTCACGGGTTCGGTGAAATTCAGCTAACAGTTGATTCAGCTTGGTTACCGTTGCGTTACCCATTAAACCGGACTCTTTCATACGCCCCAGGGCATCTTCCTCCATCGCGAGTGCGTCATCAAATTGAGGTTTGATCTCCGTAAAAGTTTTTTCGCGATAATACAATTTTTGCAAAACAATGATCTGTGCCTCCAACCCAATTTGGCCTTCCATTGCTCCATCAGCAGCATTCCAGGCTGGACCAGAAATGTAATTCAACAACCCGCCCAGTTTTTGGCTGACGTTTAAGCCGACAAACGTATTAATTCCAATCAAGGCAACGAAACCAACAATCACCCAGATAATTGATCGCTTGATACTCATTGCGTCCTCGTCTATTTATCAATTAATTAGTGTTTAAAAAAACCATCACCTAAAATTCAATATACACACGTGCACCCAGTGCTATTGCATCATCCAATGTTTTATCCATCGACGGATTCTGGATGTAATACAGACTGGCCTGCGCACTTAAATGATCGACAACAGGCGCAAAATAACTTAACTCCCAAGCGGTTTCGGCGCGATCGATATCGGAGTGTGTAGCAAGGTAGGGATCGCCATTGCGTGCGTGGGCTACCGCCAAACCAAAATTGTCATCCTCAATCCAAAAGCCATTAAAAGTAATGCCAGTGCCGACGTAATATTCAAGTTGATTGTATAGGTCGTCGGCGCGCCCTAATTGCAAAAACACACCCGCCACATCGTTAATATTTTTCTCGGCAATAATGTAAACCCCGGTGTTGTCATTATTCATTTCACCATCCACCGGATTTTCAACTTTAGCAGTGTGTTGCCAGGCGCCTATCGCAATTTTGTCCTGACTTTCGTTGGCCCAGCCCCACTCCACTGCACTGAATAAACCATCGCCGTCATTAAATTGAATATGCGTGCCGCGCGGATTATCCGGATCACCCGGTACACCGTCATAGATGGCAGCTAATAAATATTGGTTTTCACCTTGATAGGTAATGTGCAGCGCCGTCGCGGTAGTAGAAAAAATAGACGGCCCAACTTGAGACGTGTCTGGCCCTATACCAAACGACGGGTGGCTGTATAAACCAGCATATTCCAGTGAATAAAAAGTAGAGTTGTAATCATGCAGACCAAACAACACTTTGATGCTGTCATCGGCAAAATAGTGTTGGTACCAAAATTCGTAAACTTTGAGCGACTCATCGGTCGCGATATTGGAAACACCCTGCACGTCGCCAGTGTATTCCGCCGGGTCTTTGCCGGTATCACCCAACACATAGATAAACCATTCACCACCCCCCCACCAATTGGCAGCTTCCGTATCTATGGCAAGGGTAATATCCAGATTGGCCAGCTCGCGAGTTCCCTCTTTTACACCGCCATCCAAATTGGTAACAGATTCCAATGTGAGCGCCCCGCCCCAAGCAAAAGCGGGAGCGGAATCGACATTTTCTTGAGCTAAAGCAACGCCTGAGGACGCAACAGAGAACAAGACTGCAATTACGACGTTGTGCATAGTACTAATTCCCTCTGTTCTATTTCGGCAAAAAATTGCCGAACTAAGTCACAAGTATAGACAGAGAAAATTAATGCCACTCGCCAGATGGCAGGCAATTACTTTTTATATCCAATAGAAATTTAAATAATTTTTGTTAGCTATTTTATCAATTTCTAGGTGTTTTTATCCTGCAATGACGCAAGTTTGCGTTTGGTCAAGGCCGTTGCTTCGTGTTCGAGGGGATTATCCGGCCAGGGGTGACGAGGATAGCGACCACGCATTTCTTTGCGCACCTCGGGATACGCCTGCTGCCAAAACGTTTGCAAATTGGTGGTAATCGCTAACGGGCTGCCATTGGGTGAGAGCAAATGAATTTGCAGTGGAATTTTTCCGTTTGCTAACTGCAACTGCTCGCAGCCAAAAAATTCCTGCAATTTGGCAGCTACTTGAGCTCCGCCATCACTGTTAAATTCCACCGTTATATCGCGCCCACTGGGTAACTCAATTTTTTCAGGCAATAATTTGGCTATTGCCTGACACTGTTCATAACCGAAATAAAACTCCAGTGCCTGCAACCAGGGTAAATTATCCAACCGCGTAGCCTCAGTTAAAAAAGGCATTAGCCATTTATCCAACTCAGCACACAATGATTCATCATCCAGTGCCGATAAGTCACAGAGATTGAGGTCAGTTAACAAACGTGCACGTTGCAAAAATCGCTCTGCGCTATCGCTCCAGTGAAAATGCAAGCGCCCTTTTTCTTGCCACAACCTCTGGATGTGATTGTGCAATTGTAGTGGTGCTTGCGAAGCATCTAACGGGGTGAATTGTTCATCAATCAATACCCCGCCCATGTGCCACTGGCGATGCAATTGCCAGCGTTGCTGTTTGAATTCCATCGCCCTGTGCTCCTGACTCAATTGCCGCTGCAGTTCAGCACTCGGCTGCACGGCAATTCCAACACCGCTATGGCTTTTAGGGCGAGTATTAATAATAGGCAGCACGGCCCATTGACTGGTGAGCGACGATTCAACGCTAATGCCGGAGTTCAACCGGTATTTACCTGAATCCTGGCGATAACCAATGCGATCACTAAATGCGCGAGCTAATAGTTGTGCATTTATATCGCTAGCGTTGACCGATACATCAAGTACTTTTAACCAACGTTTTTGCTGTTGTTGCCATTGGCGATTGCGCGCAAGCTCTCGCGCCGCATCAGCCAACAGCGCATCTATATCTTGCTCAGCCGCTAATTCGAAATGCAAAGCCAACGCCAGTAACAAGGATGCATTGCCAAGCATTTGCTCATGCAATAATAAAAACGCGGCAATGCGCGGGTGGGTACCCAGCTCACTGACTCGCTGGCCGCGCTCAGTCACAGCGCCATGTGCATCCAGCAATTGCATTTGCTGTAATTGTTGCTGCGCAAATTGCAACGCGAGCACATTGGGTTTTTCCAACCACGGCAGGGATTGCGCCGGACTTCCCCAATGCGCGATACGCAATGCCAGCGGCACATAATCGGTTGCGCGAATCTCGGGTAAGTCAGCCGCGGCAAGTGCCTGATCCTGGGACCAGAGGCGAATACAATGCCCGGCTTGCACACGTCCCGCGCGACCGCGTCGCTGTTCGGCACTGGCCATACTGATACGCGCGGTGCGCAGGCGCGATATTCCGGTGCGTTGCTCATAGTCCACACGCCGCGCCAAACCCGAATCAATAACCAGGGTTACATCGGCAATCGTTAAGGATGTTTCTGCGATATTAGTGGATAAAATAATGCGCGGCCCCTGCGCCGGATCTAACGCGTGATGCTGCTCCTGCGCGGCAACACGGCTGTGCAAGCGAAATATTTTTTGCGCGGGAAATGCGCGCGCGATGGCTTGTGCGCAGTCTTCAATCTCGCGCCAGCCGGGCAAAAACACCAAGGCAGTGTGCTTTTGCCAATCCGTATGACTGCGCAACACGCGCACTAAATGCTCGTCGATTTTTTCCGGATACTGATTGGGCATTTGTTTGACGGGCTGATATTCAACACCAACGGGAAAACAGCGACCGGGCGCAAATAAACGATTGACGATTTTTTGCTGCAATGCAGGATCTGGCGTTGCACTCATTAAAATTAATTGCAGATCATCGCGCAGAATTTGCACTTCCTGCAAAAATACCCAGGCGAGATCCTGATTGACGCTGCGCTCGTGAATTTCATCGAGCATTACGCACGCAACTCCATCCAGAGTTGGATTGTGCAATAAGTGCTGCAAGAGCACACCTGGCGTCATTAGCACCAGACGCGTTTGCTTTCCCATGCGCGAATCATAAGGAACTTGATAGCCAACAGTCTCCCCCACTTTTTCCTGCAGCAATTCTGCTAACCGCTCTGCAAGGGCTTGCGTCGCCAGAACGCGCGGCTGAATTAACCAGACCTGCTGCTCTTCCGCAATACGCGCCAATACCCAGAGTGGCGCCAGAGTGGATTTACCTGCACCTGGCTCTGCTTCCAGTAGCAATGGAGTTTGCTGTAACGCCGCAAAAAAATCGTCGCGCAGCTGAGTTAAAGGCAATGTGGGCAATAAATCCAAGTCAATCACAAAACATACTCAGTTTAAAAATTATTTCGCCTTACACTAGAAAGCATAAGCGAGCTTAAGTCCGCCCGAAACATTGCGCCCCAACGCTGGCTCAAATGCGCGGCCATTTGCTTGGTTCACCACGACGGAACCAACATAACGTTCATCATTGAGGTTAGCGAGCTTTAACCACCAATTAAACGCCCAAGTCTGGATTGACAAATCACCGCCCACACTCAGGTCGACCGTGTAAAAACCGGGAGCCGCTATTTGATTATTGTCGGCGGTAAAAATGCGTGAACGCTGCTGTGCCAGCAAATTCACTTGCAGCAACTCGTTGCGCAGGGGCCGCCATTCTACGCCAAGTTGATACTGGTCGCGCGCTACGCCGGGCAATTGTTTGCCCGACCATTGACCGGTAGAATAATCAGCACTCATGGATTGCGCGCTCGCCTGCCAGCGCCAGGCTTCATTCAAAACCCAGCGCGCAAAAAGCTCTACGCCGCTGCGTTCAGTTTCGGCCGCGTTGCGAAAGCTGGTACGCCCGCCAACGGATTGATCCACCACCAACTCATTATCAGTCTCGATCATAAAGTGCGTTAGCGACAGCGCTAATACTTCATTAACGTGATAACCCAAACCCCATTGCTGCTGATGATTAATCGCCGCATCCAATTGCGTATTTAAGCCTGAACCATTTGCTTGATACGCCATTTCCGTCAGCGTGGGCGTTTCATAACCGCGCCCACTGCTGGCAAATAACTCCCACCAATCTGCGAATGCGTAGCTGCCGCCCACCACCCAGGATTGCTCGCGATAATTGCGCATCCCCGAATCATCCGGATTACCCGGCACAATAAAATAATCATCGACATCAACATCGAGCCAAGTGCGCCTTGCACCTGTATACATACGGAATTGCCCGCTCGGCGCAAGTTGAATTAATGAATAGATATCGCGACTGTTAACCTCACCTAACTCGTTGCGCCGCAAGTCCCCGGCAACTCCCTGATTGTTCACATAACCGCGCCGCCGATCTTTCATTTGCGCGGCTTCCAATCCCACGCTGACATCCAGCGGCAAGGTCCATAGCTGAGCTGATTGGGATAGGGTGGTGCTGGCGCCGGCGAACTCACGCGCTAAATCCACGACACCGCCACTACCGGAGATGGCATCGCCCGAAAAACCCAAGTATTGGGTGATCTCGCGCCCACCTTGCCAGGCCGCAGCTTGCCAGCGATTCGCGCCCTGCTGCTCGCGCGCGCTAATCGATGTTTGCTGGTGGTTAACGCGCTTGCGCGTGTTAAATGTTTCGGCCAGTGGATTTTTTTGCCAGGGATCTGTTTGCCATTGCACCTGCGTTAATCCCAGCGGATCTTGCAATAAGGGATCGTCGCTTTGTTCATGCTTAATCGTCAGATCGATATTATTCGCGGTGGAATAATAAGCCTGTACCGCCGCTTGTTGGCGTTCAGCGCGCGAATGTGGGCGATCACCGGCAATCCGGGTATCCGCATATTGACCGCGCACTGCAAAATCGCCCTGCCGATAATCACCCTGCAAATGATAGCGCTCCAAGCCTTGATTGCCGCCTACGCTGGCCGCACTAAGCTGACTCCGCTCAGGCGCTGAGGTGTGCAAGCTGATCACACCCCCGGAACCATTGCCATAAAGTGATGCCAGTGGTCCGCGCAATACTTGAACGCTCGCTAATCCATCCAGCATCACACTCGACAACTGCCCTTGCCCGTCGGGTGTAGACACGGGAATTCCATCGACGAGCAAATCAATACCGCGCACACCAAATGCAGAGCGCGCACCAAAGCCACGCAAACTTATGCGCGTGTCTTGCGCATAATTAGTCCGGGAATCTACCTGAACGCCGGGAATCGCTGCCAATAACTCAGCGGGATCCAAGCGCGCACCGACCATAAAATCCGCAGGTTTATTGCGCATCAATTGGTGAGTTAATTGATCCCCATCCGTCCGAGTGCCGGAAACGACCAGAGTTTCGATAGTTTCCAGACTTCTTGTGAAGGATTTTTCGGTGGGATTTGTTGTTTCTGCAGCAATAAAAGTCGAAGCAGGCGCCAGTACAACACCGATGAGCAAAACTGCGAATGAATTCATAGCCAATGCAAGTCCAGAGCGCGATTATTCAAGTGGCGTGCATTTTGCGACATACCCTTACAAGTCGCATCTATTAAAACGATTTTTTACAGCGTTTGTTTTTGAACTCTTAATTGGCAAACAGCTTCTATACTAAAGACGAATGTATCAGGACGATTTTATGCCGCAAGAATTTCATAGCCAGCTTGAAAAATTACGCGAACAGTTCTCGGCCAGCCTGCCTGAGCAGGCTCGTCGCCTGGAAAACATCTGGAGCCACTTGCGCCACCTTAACTGGAGCGAACAAGGAATAGCCGCGCTCGAACAATTTGCCCACAAAATGGCGGAAACTTCCACCAGCTTTGCATTTACCGAGCTGCGTCAGAAATCAGCGCAGCTAGAGAGCTTTATTCACGATATGAAATCGCTCGGTCGCCATTTTGGCGGACCAGAATACGCGCAAGTTGAAGAGTTGGTTAATCAGTTGATTGATGTACTTAATGCCCAGCAACCCCATAGCCACGCCGCAATTACCGTCCCTGATCATCACCCGGAAGCCCGGGAAAAAACGATATTCCTAATCGACCCGGATCGCACACTCGCCGCACTCTGCTCCGCCTATTTGCGCAGAGCCGGATTTACTATCGAATACTTCGACAACCCGCACAGCTGCATGCAACAGCTTTACCTTGATTCGCCCGACATTATTTTAATGGACCCTGATTTTGAGGGCGTCGGGCTACAAGCCTTGAGCAACCTGCATAAAATCAAAGCGTTGCTGCTGCAAAATACGCCCATCGTGCTAATGTCAGGCAGAACCGATTTAAATGCAAAATTGCGTGCGCTGCGAGCAGGTAGCACCGACTACCTGGTCAAGCCAATTGATTTCAATTTTTTAATTGACAAGTTATTACAACTGATCAGCTTAAATAACAAAACCTATCGCATAATGGCAGTGGACGACGATGAATCCATTACCAGTTTGCAAGCAGAAATCCTCCGCTATGCAGGCATGGAAGTGCTCTGCGTTAATCAACCACTTCACAGCTTGCAACGTGCAGCCCAATTTAAACCCGACCTGGTTATTCTGGATATGCACATGCCCGATATAAACGGCATGGAGCTGGCCGTGTTGTTGCGGCAAGATCCTGATTTTTTGCTGTTGCCGATTATTTTTGTAACCGCAGATACTGATAGTAACTTGCACCGCAGTATTCGTGCACTCGGCGTGAATGCATTACTCACCAAACCATTTGAAGCCAACGATTTGATCGAGTGTTGCCGCCAGGCATTAAGTGATACCAGCCTGCTAAAAACGCGCGTAGCGCGCATAACCCGTCACTCACAAAAACCGCTACAAATTAATCGCAGTTATTTTTTCAATGCACTGGAAGAAGAGTTGCACAGCAATCGTTTAAGCGGACAAACCAGTGCGCTCTATTATGTCAGCGTGGATAAATTGCCCGAACTAAATCAGCAATTGGGCCAGATAGAACTGATTAATCTACACGAACATTTTTGCGGACATCTGGATGACACATTGGGTAGTGATGAACAATGGGCAGACTTATCCAATCTGGTCGCCTGCGTTCTGGCGGGAACACGCAGCGCGGAATTTCATCGCCAGCGCGCTGAGCAAATCGCCAAATACCTGAGCAACCACGTTTATAAGCTAAAAGGAACGCAAATTTCACTCGACGTAAAAATCGGTGTAGTTTTATTGGAGCCTGCACTGGCAACAGCCAACAATGCATTGCTGCGCGCCGAGCAGGTCTTTGAACAGCAATTGGAAAATGCAACACACACAGAAATAGCTGCCGTTGCTACCACCAAAAGCTTACCGGATTTTTCCCAAATAGTGTTTAGCCGCGACTTATCACTGGCCTTCCAACCCATCATTAGCCTGGAGGACGCACAGATTGAACATTTCTCGGTACTCACCCGCTTACGCAACGAAGGTGGGGAACCCATTCCTGCAGGGCAATTCCTCAGCCGCATTAACCAACCCGGCAAACGCGTGCAACTGGATCGCTGGGTATTGCAGCAAGCGGTAACAGCAATTGCGGGAAATAGCGGTACACGCGAATCTGCCACACTTTTTATTCATCTCGCTGAAGAAACTTTACAACAAAACGCTTTCTTCTCCTTTGCAGCCAATGTATTGCGGTCATCACGTTTGCGCGGAGAGGATCGTCTGGTATTTATGCTGGAGGAAAATTGGATCATCGAGCATTTCCATTTGGCTCGTGAGATTGCCAAAGCGTTGCGCGATATTCACTGCAGTATTTGCATGACTCGCGCCGGTGAAAATGAACAGGCACTCAAAATAATGGAAGACTTACCTCTTAGTTTTTTACGCCTGTCACCCAAACTAACCAACGAAGCAAACAATCCCAAGTTATTGGAGCGTTTTGCGCAAGCTGCTAACCGGCGCGGGATTCAGGTAATCGCCACGCAAATTGAAAATTCGCACAATCTATCCAGCCTGTGGATGCAGGGTGTGCGCTTATTTGAAGGCTTTTTTATCCAACCGCCCGATGAAGGTTTTCACCTGAAAAACGATATTATTTTTGCCAAGGAGTTTGTGCAGGGCACCAATTACAATCTGTAAAAAAACGGGGCGCAAAACCGTAAATTTGCCAATAATCGCAAGAACTTATATATTTGGAGCTTATTTTTTGCCGCACGCACTGTAAGTTCTGCGATTTTTAGTCAGTACTCCTGTCCTGACCAGCAAAAAATCCCTCTATTTATTCATGAATACTAATCGCCTGATGGCCCTTCCCCGATTGGCCTGCGGCTTTGTTTTTTTACGGAGATTGCCATGACCAGCCTAATGAACACTTACGGCACCAGAACCCTCACCCTTGTTAAGGGCGAAGGCAGCCGAGTGTGGGATGATCAGGGCAAGTCCTATCTGGATGCGATTAGTGGTATTGCCGTATGCGCCCTGGGTTACAGTCACCCCGCAGTTACCAAGGCAATCGCAGAGCAAGCTGGAACCCTGATCCACACATCCAACCTCTATAACATTCCCCAACAACAACGCTTGGGAGATCTGTTAATTAAGGTTTCAGGGATGGGCAAGGCATTCTTCTCCAACTCCGGCGCGGAAGCGAATGAAGCAGCAATCAAGATTGCGCGGAAATACGGCAACGACAAAGGCGTGAAAAGCCCTACCGTTATAGTAATGAACAACAGCTTCCACGGCAGAACTATGGCAACCCTGACTGCGACCGGCAATACCAAAGTGCAAATTGGCTTTGAGCCTTTGGTAGAGGGGTTTGTGCGGGTTCCATATGACGATGTACCTGCCGTAAAAGCCGCTATCGCCGAACACAAAAACATAGTGGCGATTCTGGTTGAGCCAGTTCAAGGGGAAGGTGGTGTACGCGTTCCCGCCAAGAACTACTTGAACGAATTACGCGCGCTTGCCGATCAGCACGGCCTGCTGTTGATGCTGGACGAGATCCAGACTGGCAATGGCCGTACCGGCACCTACTTCGCCTATCAGCATAACGGCATACTGCCAGATGTAGTCACCACCGCCAAAGGCTTGGGTAATGGCATGCCAATTGGCGCCTGCCTTGCGCGCGGTAAAGCGGCAGACGTTCTGCAAGCCGGCAACCATGGCACCACCTTTGGTGGTAATCCACTGGCATGTAGCGCCGGTATCGCCGTAGTCGAAACACTGCAGGGTTCAGGCTTGATTGAGCGTGCAAAAACGCTGGGTGACAAGTTACTAAACGATTTCAAAACTGCTTTGGCAAACAATGACAAGGTGGTTGATATTCGCGGCAAAGGATTGATGATTGGCATAGAACTGAATGCTCCCTGTGGCGATCTGGTACAGAAAGGTCGTGATTCAGGTGTACTCATTAACGTGACTGCCATGAACACCATCCGCTTGCTGCCCACTTTTATCCTTACCGACGCAGAAGCCGACGAGCTGGTTGCCAAGGTGGTAAAACTGGTCACAGAGTTTTAAAAACAAGTGCGCGCAATAACGCGCGCGCTGCAATGAAAGAGCAACGATTATGGTTCCCTCAAAGGCGCCGAGACATTTCCTAACCCTGAATGACGTTAGCCGCGACGAGCTCCAACACATCATCGCGCGCGCCATCGAACTCAAAGCCCTGCTGCGCCAGGGCAAAGCCCCAGCCTTATTTGACAACAAAGTGCTGGCAATGATCTTCGAAAAAAACTCTACCCGCACCCGAGTATCCTTCGAATCCGGCGTCGCCAAGTTGGGTGGTCATGCCATTTTCCTGTCTACCAAAGATTCTCAACTCGGCCGCGGCGAGCCGATCGAAGATGCGGCGCGCTGTATCGCCAGCATGGTCGATATGGTGATGATCCGTACCTATGCACACGACACGGTCGAGCGCTTCGCTGAGTATTCCCGCGTGCCCGTCATTAACGGGCTGACCGACGAATTCCATCCTTGCCAACTGTTGGCGGACATCCAGACGTATGTGGAGCAACGCGGCTCACTGGCCGGAAAAACTGTTGCCTGGGTAGGCGATGGCAATAACATGTGTAACTCCTATATCCAGGCCGCGGAGCTGTGTGATTTTGAATTGCGCATTGCGACACCAAAAGGTTTCGAGCCGGAAGATGAATTTGTCACGCCTTACCAACACCGTGTAGCGCTAGGCAATGACCCGCGTGCGGCAGTTGCCGGGGCGGACCTTGTCGTCACTGATACCTGGGCCTCAATGGGCCAGGAGGATGAAAAGAAACAGCGCGAAAAAATCTTTATCGGCTATCAGGTTAATAAAGAGTTGATGAGCCATGCCAACCGCAATGCAGTCTTTATGCACTGCCTACCCGCCTATCGCGGTAAAGAGGTCAGCGCGGAAATTCTGGATGCCCCCGATTCGGTGGTGTGGGAAGAAGCAGAAAACCGTATGCACGCCCAAAATGCCCTGATGGAATTCCTGTTCAATCAATAATTACCTCCTTAACAGTAACACCCCAAAAAACCCGCCTCCGTGCGGGTTTTTTATTGCGCACCAAAATTACACAGCCAATAGACAACGTTGTCCATTGGCGCACAATAATCTTTCACATCAAAACACCAACAAATTACATTCGGTAACACCTTCTCAAAAATATGCCCTCAATCTGTGCTTTTAATAACTTTAAAAATTAAAAAAACCTTTTTATATTTCATATATGAATAAAAATAATAATTTTTTTAGTTTTAGTGAAAAAACGGTTTAAGTAATCGTCACAAAAAGTAACAAATAATGATTACGCTTCCCTATAATCAATTTTGTCTACTACTGACAACGTTGTTTCAAATCCAATCATCTAAGAGGTTTTTAATCATGTCTAAGGTTCCATTTGTTAAGACTGTGGCGTTGGTTTCTCTGGTAAGTCTTTCTTCTTTTGCCAGCGCCTACTCGTTTGTTTCCTATAAAGAGGTTCCCGGTACTGTAAAAAGCGTGAGCGAAGCTGAAAGCTCTATCACGATCAAAACTGAGTCGGGTGAAACCAAAACGTTCAACGTAGTGCAAGGTGCAAAAGTGGCGACCACCAAAGGCCGCTTAATGAAATTAGCTGCGCTGCGCGAAGGAGATACTGTGATTTTAAAAAACCGTATGTCCACTCCAGTAGCCGCTGAAATCAAGGGCAAAATCATCGCAGTAAATTCAAAAGATCTCACCGTAAAATTGCGCGAGCACAACACCAAAAATGTTCTGCACGTTAAATTTAATGATGAAGTTCTCTCGAGTGGTATTGGCAGTGAATCTTTCGCCAGTCTGCGCAGCGGAAATGAGTTGGTAGTTCGTACGGATGCCAAATAAACCAACAGCACTCGATATTATTAAAATGACTGTTGTTCAGACCACTGCAACGAGCCCCGCCTCAGGGGCTTGTTGTTTTAGGGCTCGGCAAACCAATTAGCTTTATACGCTGAGGTTAATTTCCTGAATGACTCCCGCTTTGCCATCTTCAGTTAGGTAAATGCCCGAATTAGCCACTTCGCCTAGCAATTTGTTATTCGCATCTTTTAACTGGAAGGGCGATGTCACATGCCCAAGAAAAATTGCCCCGATATTTTTATCCCCTAATGCAGCCAATTGACTACTGCCATCTTCATTGGTTATCCAGATGCGCAATTGATGGTAAACACTATCGGCCTCATCGATAAAATTATTGCCGTCCTCATCATACACGGCGAGTTCAGCAAAACCGCGCCCACTGCTGGGGCCAAATAGTTCACTGCCATTATTAATAATGGCATCGCTATTTCTGTCCAACGCCAAATAACCACTGCCCGGGCGCAAACTGGCGATTTGTTCAGCCGTGCCATTGTTATCCAAATCGAATTCAAAGCGTGTTTGTGAAAGTTGTGCTCCCAAACCATCAAAATTTATTACCAGCGGGTCAATTTTTTGCGCAGATCCCTGACGAATTTCCAGATTGGATTCCTGCACAAAATCGCGACTCATCGAAAGTGCAGCGGAAAAATTTAGCTCGCGACCATCGGCGGTTTTAACTACCCCCGCTGCCGCAAAGCTCAGTGTTTCAGTTTCCTGATAGCGTTCACGTCGCTGATAGACCAAGCCCGGCCCGCTATTGACCGGCGCCGTTCGCGCTGGCACCGGAGTATCAATTGAAAGCATGGGATTTTCATGCGCAGTTGCTAACTCAGAGGGATCAACGATACTCAAGTCTTTCCCCGTGATTGATTTATACATAGCCTCAATAATCATCAGATTTAAGCGCGAGCGCGCATCCATCTGTGTTTCAAAATTTACTGTCTGTTGCTGGCGATAACGGGCCAGCAGAGAGCCAGCCTGGGAGATATCCACATCAACAGATGGCTTTGCAGGCTCTTCCTCCACAACCCTGGTATCTGGCTGCCGACCATTTGCCCAAAACTCCAGACTTTCACTGACTTTACGCTCTTCCCGGTACGCTTGCCGGGCCCCCATATAAATCTGCGCATTGGAAACAATCATGCTGACACCTTCACTGGATTAATGGTTGTTATCCCTATAGCGGCAAAAGCGTCTGTTTTTTGAGCGAAATACGACGCTGAATTTAGATCGTTTTGTTATGGAAACTAAGTGACGAATCACTACTTTGAAAAGACGGCTAACACCCAAAAAGGGCGAAAGAGAGAAAGAGAGAAAGAGAGAAAGAGAGAAAGAGAGAAAGAGAGAAAACTAGTTTTGCGCGAGCGAAGCCAATTGGGTCTTGTAGCGTTGATGCAGAATATTTACACGGAATACATAAGTTTTAGTTTCTTCATAAGGCGGGACACCACGATATTTATCCACCGCCCCCGGACCCGCATTATAAGCTGCAGTTGCCTTGGTGATATCGCCATTAAAGCGTTTGAGTAGCCAAGCCAGATATTTCACCCCACCCTCAATATTTTGCGCCGCGTTGCTAGCATCGCCAACGCCCATATCGCGCGCTGTGCCTGGCATTAATTGCATTAGCCCCATCGCCCCTTTCCGCGAGCGAGCAAGTGGGTTGAAGTTGGATTCAGCATGGATAACGGCTCTTACCAACGCTGGATCCACCCCGTATTTACGGGCAGTGCGACTAATGGAATAGGTAAACTCGGTGAGGTGTAAACGTGTACCGCGCCAATCAATACGTGACAGTGGGTTACAAGCGTAACAGGAGTTGTAGACAATAACCTCAAAGTCGGTTTTATGCGGCTGGCGATCGGAATAGGCTACCGCGCCGTCTTTACGATACTTAAAAAATTTGAACTCCTGCTTTTTTGCAGCTGCTTCATACTCTTTACGCTCCTGCTCCGCACGCGCCTTTTCAGCGGCGGCAGTTTGTTCAGCGACACGACGCACCTGATCTTCAAAGTCAGCGAGGCTGGATTCCTGCGCATGGCCCTGCAACTCACCGCGTACCTCTTGCGCAGCCAAGGCCGACCCGCTGGCAATTGCCAGTAGCAAGCTCAAAGCAAACACAGAACGTAAGTGCACGGTAAATTCTCTGTACAGGTGAAAGCAAACACTAGAGTGTCGCCGGGAGGTTGAGTGTAGCCCAGGACGTCGCTGTTATGTGGCACAAGAATCTATTTTCGTGATCAATCTCGCCTAAAGCAACCATGCACCTGTAGCTGAATCCCCTTCGATTGGTGGGGGCAAAGAAAAAAGCCCGACTGTGTCGGGCTTTTTTTACAACTACAGTAAAACTGTCGTTGGACTAGCTGTGTTTACGACGGGCCAAACCAAGCCCCAACAATCCCAATGCAAACAATGCCAAAGGAGCTGGCTCTGGAACTTCGGTGGTTCCAATATTGGTAAAGCTGAACTTCACGTCATCATAGTCGCGATCGCCGCCACCAAATAAATCCTCAAAACCAACATAAGCTGCATCCGCTGAATACTCAGTATCTACCACAGCGTGGGCAATACCATCAGCATTGCGAGAGGCATCACCAGAATAGAATGTCTCGTCAGTGTTCAACACATGAATGGCGAATACCAGTTCAGTGCCTGCAGTGAATGAACCCAGATCAAAAGTGGTACCCACTGGTGTCGTGTGGTTATTGAAAATAATGCCCAAACCATTAGATGGCAGGTAGAGGTACAACTCATTGGTATAGCCAGCAGTGTGTCCCAAGTAAGTCGCGGTAACATTACCGGTTTCAGTAACAAAAATGTTGCCGCCAAGAATTGGAACCGCATTGGCAAGTGGAGATAACGCGAGAGTTAAACCCAGTGCTGCAAGAATTTTACGAAAAGTCATAATCTTATCCTTATAAGAGAAGTTAGTGGTTTTATCCGTCAAGCACACTTTATTCCAGTTATTAGTTTTTATTGAAAATCAATGAAATAGAAAAATTATCTGATAAAAAACATCAATTCGCTTGTTCAATTTCCCGACACTAGCTAAATACTAGGATTCCAGCCACACATCGCGAATCCAGTGCCATACGGAAGGCCAGGATTCATCAGTCAGGTCGCCATCGCGCCAAAACACCACCTCGCCCTCGGGTTCTACGCAGTAGTAGTTACCGTTCACTTCACACAAGGGCATCAGGTAGCGCGGCACCCCCTGGGACCAAGCGACTGCCGTTACTTCTGGCAAATAGGTGTGGGAGTTAGGATCAGCAGCAGTTACTGGTTCTATTCCTCCATAAACCACGTCACTGGCTTCCAATAAAAAGGTGCGCATATCGCGTGGGATAGGCAACAGAATCTCTTCTTCTATTTCTACCAGACGATCTTCATCGGGCAATTCCAAAGGTACTGGCACAGATTCATTATGTTCGCGCAGCAAATCCAGAATTTCATCGATATCGGCCATGGTTTTACCTGTAAATGACTAAGGGGCGAGGACTATAGCCCGAACCACGACTCTCTCACAATACCCCAGTTCTAACTCGCTTGAACTCAAAGCCGAACTGTCATTTCTGTTCCGCAAACCTAGAGTGAGAGGTATTTGCGAATGATGCCTGCGAATAATTTATCTACCGCGATTTGCATTCACTCATAACAATAATTTTTTCAGATCACTCTTTAAATCACAGCGCGAGATTTATCCATGAAAATCTACCAAACAGGATTTCTGATAATGCTGGCTTTAATAGCAGGATTATTTTTTTCCTGGCAACACAAAAACGCCAGGACATAAATTCTACATCCCCGGAAATAGCGGATATTGCGTCAGAAAAAGCAGGCAGCTAAAAAATATTGATGGGCCGATGCTCGTCAGCCTCACCCAAGGTAATGGTATTAGCCTGGGCAGATTCGATACCCCCAACGGCCACTATGTTATTCAAGTCAATGACTCACAAGGCTGGATTGCTTCCAGCTCAACATTGTTTAAACCGAATCCCGATCACCCAACCGACATAGTGATTCCGCCAACCGATGGAATGAACCGCCAATAATTTATTTCCGGAAAATATAACAGCAAGGTAGCTACATACGTCCAGTACACACGGCAACTAATAACAATGAACTTATTGAGTAGGTCAAATTATCATGAAGAAAATAGTTTCAAACATTTATAATCTGAGCGCAGGCTTGGCCCTGGTGTTATTTATCTTTTCAACAGGTGCACGTGCAGCCACCGTTGATTTATTGGTACTTTACGATCAGTACAGTAAAAATTATTTTAATAATAATGTCGCTACCGCCATGCAAAGTTGGTCAACACAAATCAACAATGCCTATAGCGCAAGCCGCGTAGATATCCAATTGCGTATTGTGGGAGTCGTAGAGAATTCGATTGGCGGAGACACCATGGACCAGTTGTTAGGAAATTTACGTGTGCAGCAACGCGCTATTCAATTGCGCGATCAATACGGTGCGGATTTCGTAACGCAGCTGCATATAACCGGCAAATGCGGTATAGGCTACATGACGCTGGATGGCAACTGGACCTGGACAGTCGTCGGTCCCCATTGCGGCCCGTTGGTTTTAGCGCACGAACTGGGTCACAATATGGGACTTGCTCATTCGCGCTGCCAGGGTGATACCGGCGGTACAGGTAAGGGTTGGAACGCCAATTTTTCCGGCAGCTATAGCGCCAGCAATCTGGATTGGAATCGGGTTATCCAACCGGGACAATCCGTTGAGTTTGGCTTTCAGGGTAGCAAGCCGGTAAATAGCCCGACTGAACTGGTAAAAATCACCGGTAGTATTTGCAATTAATTTTTTGCGACATTAAAAGCGATCGCCAGTATCCATAATATACTGGCGATCAACAATATACTGAAGATCGATAGTATACTGCTGATCAATTACTCTTGAGCTTCACCGTCTTTTTCCGCTTTCGATTTTTCCTGTTTGTCGTCCATCAATAATTCTTGTCGCTGCCGCTCATAAGTTTGATAGTCCGGGCCGAGCTGCCGAAAACATTCGTCGCGCTGAGAACCGGCCAATTGCTGGCAATGATTGCGGTTACTGGTTTGAATAGATTCGTAATAACCGCGCTCGCTGCAAGCGCTGATGAATAAAACAAAAACAATGTTCAACCATTTCATCGCTCAAACTCCCATTAGTAAACTCAAATCCATTATCAACTTATAACGCCCGCCAAAGGGAAAATAGATACGCTTTGTTACAAGTCGTTTCAATCAGAAACTTAATTACCAAATAGGGATAACTGCTGATCTACCAATTGTATTAAGGATTCATTTAAAAAATGCAAAATACTATCGGCAACGGGGGTTAATTGTTTATCGATATAATGCTGGTAATCAATCGGGCTTTGGCGCAACGCCATATCCACTTCATATTGGCCTACCGGCTCAGGCCCATTAATAGTAAGTAGGTAGCTAATCCAATCACCGCGTCGCAGCGATTCCCCGGTTAATTGCACATACTTGCGCGCCGCCTGCACGTGGGGTGGAACGTTCTTTTGGTACTCGTGTAAATGTCGCCGCAAACGTTTGCGATAAATTAATTCCATATCGCGTTTGCCGGCCAACACTTCATCGTTGGTTGTGCGCACAAAATCCAGATAGTCTTCACCAGCAAAAATCTTGCGGTAAAGCTCACTCTGAAATTCCTTGGCCAGTTGGGTCCAATCAGTGCGGACATTTTCCAATCCTTTAAACACCATCTCCCGTTCACCATCTACCTCTATCAAACCCGCATAACGTTTTTTCGTACCCAGATCTGAGCCACGAATTGTCGGCATGAGGAAGCGTAAATAATGGGTCTCATACTGAATTTCCAATGCACTTTTGATTGCAAATTCGGTCTGCAAGGTTTGTTGCCACCAGAGGTTTAACTCTTTGGCGAGGCGCTTGCCAATAGCATCGCATTGGCTGGTATTTTTCGGAGCCTTACCAACACAATTATTTTCCAGCCACACAAACAGTGAATCGGTATCACCATAGATAACTGCATAACCCTGTTGCTCAATCCAGTCGCGACTGCGTTGAATAATCTCATGGCCACGCAAAGTAATTGAACTGCATACGCGTGGATCAAAGAACCGGCATCCCATTGAACCCAATACACCGTAAAAGGAATTCATAATAATTTTTATGGCGTGGGATAAAGGCGCATCTTTATGTTGCTTGGCGCGGTCGCGTGCGGCCGACAACTGCTCAATCACTTGCGGTAAAATATGTCCTTCACGTGCAAAATACGCCCCGTTAAATCCGGGCACCGTTTGTGTGTCATCCAGCTGTTGATGTTGTGCAATCCAGAACGCGCATGGGTCAATTAAAAACGTGCGAATGATGCTTGGATACAGGCTTTTAAAATCCAGAACCAACACATTATCGTAAATGCCAGGCTGCGAATTCATAACATAGCCGCCGGGACTATAAATATCAGATTCCAATTCGCCCAAATTGGGAGCTACATAACCACGCCTGTGCAAACGGGGTAAATATAAATATTCAAACGCAGCAACTGAGCCACCAATACGATCCAGCAATAAACCCGTTAACTGGCTGCGCTCCATGGCAAAATCCAGTAATTGCTGTTGCTGGAAAATTTTCCACACCAGCTCACAATCACGCAGGTTGTATTCCGCCAATGCGAGCTTGTCATGTTTGAACAGATGGGTAATGTCGCCGCCGCGGTCATCGCCAGTTAATAACTTTCCTTCACCCAACAGTTCCTCGGAAACATTTTGCAGTGAATAACTGTCGTAGCGATAATTTGCAGCTTTTAACAACTCGATTCCATCCAGCGCCACCCGCCCCGGAATGACCACGTAGCTGCGACCGGCATCTGCATCGTCATGACGCCAATGAATCGCTTGCCCGGCGCGCCCCAGCTGCAACTCCATATGCAAACTTTTGCAAATATTTTCCAGGGTTAGTAAATCGAATTGGACAACACTCCACCCGATTAAAATATCCGGGTCAGCCCTGTGCAGAAATTCAAAAAAAGCCAGCAGGCATTGTTTGGCATCTGCACAGAAAATCACCCGCTCAGTATCGGTACCCTCACCCACCATAAATACTTTTTGCCCAACATCACACCAAACACCAATTGAATAAAGCTGCTTCGCATCCATGGAGGTTTCAATATCCAGCGACAGCATTTTTAACGCAGGGCGCCAGTGTGCATCTGGCACAGGTGCAAGTTTGGGATTAATAACTGGAAATTTATTAGCTGTAGTATCTATCTGCGCTGCAGCAGTGATAAACCTTTCCATCAAATAGCGTTCTGGTGGACGTATATCGCCCTCCCAAAAACTAATATCCTGCTGCTGAAAAATATCTTGCGCATCGCGCGCCACGCGGTGTTGTTTGAAATAAAGTGCATTAACAGATTGGTTATGAAAAGTACGTAACTCTACCTCGGTCATGCGCCACAACCGAAAGGGTTTCAGCAGCTGTCTAACCTGCTCCGCCTGCTCACGCAATACAAACAACACCACTTCCTGCCCCGCGATCTGGGTCCAACAACTTCCTGTTTCTGTCGCCCACCATAAATCCAACACAACACCCTCACGGGTATCGCGCCATTGGCGGGTTAACAGGAAAGCATTGGTAAGCATGGGCGGCAAAACAGTTGCTGGTTGGACAACCAGTATACCCTGTTTTCCATTAGATATGTTGCAGACGTGGCAGCTATAACTTTTCCAACAGGCCTTTGCGTCGAACTATATTTTTATAATCCCACTGTATGTCTTTTGCGTTGTTTAGCCATCGCGTTAAATCAGACAGTGTTACCTCGGATATATCATTATAAAAAATCGATGCGTCTTTAAACTTTTTACCTATTACATTCAGTGCAGGCTCTTCAAAATCTACCCCACTCCAAAACATCAAGCGTATCCCCGGCTTTTGTTTGCTGTATCCAACAATGGGGTTGCCATCCAAAAACCAAACTGGATGGGAATGCCATATTTTACTCTCAGCACCAGGCAAGTGTTTATCAATTTGCAATGCAAGAAAATCACACAGCGTCCGGTGATTTTCTTGCTTTCCATTGTACGTTTGAATATCTGAATGCATTTGATTTCACTTCACATCTGCTTACCGAATCGCCGCACAGGGAAAGTTTACAATTCAGGGAAAGCTACCACCCGCAAGACTGCCCTTTGTTTTGTTCATCAAGCCAGGTTTTTAATGGAGCGAAATAATCCAAAATGGCTGAGGCATCCATCTCGCGGGTGCCTATGGCGTCTTCGAGGACATCTTGCCAGGGTTTACTGGAGCCAGCAGCAAGGAGCGCTTGCAATTTCTTGCCGGCTTCTTTGTTGTTGTAAATGGAACATTCATGCAAAGGACCTTTAAATCCAGCGGCG
Organism: Cellvibrio sp. KY-GH-1; assembly: GCF_008806975.1. Taxonomy (NCBI): domain Bacteria; kingdom Pseudomonadati; phylum Pseudomonadota; class Gammaproteobacteria; order Cellvibrionales; family Cellvibrionaceae; genus Cellvibrio; species Cellvibrio sp. KY-GH-1. Next base: position 5,186,262 of record NZ_CP031728.1, on the reverse strand, counting down.
TCACACAGAGCCTTATGAAATTGAAATTGCAATATATGTGCGATGAAGTAGCGGGTGTAAGGGACGTTGGCTGCGACATGGTATTTGGCACCCGCATCGAAATCATTTTCGCTACGCGGTACAGCAGAGCGAACACCTTGATATTGATTTACCAATTGCCACCAGGTTTTATTGTAATCTTCCGGTTTAATTTTTCCGGAGAACACCTGCCAACGCCATTGATCGATAATTTTTCCGAAGGGTAAAAACGCAACCTTATCCAGCGCCAGTTTCATTTGCTGGTTGATAACAGCTTTCTGATTATTTTCCACTTTGTCGATAAGACCAATCGTTTTTAAATAGCCCGGTGTCATCGAGAGAACAATGGTATCGCCAATGGCCTCGTGGAAACCATCGTTAGCACCGTTTTGAAAGAGGTAAGGCTGATGTTTGTATTCCAGAAAATAGTAAACGTGCCCTAATTCATGGTGGATAGTTTCAAATTCTATTTCAGTTGGCTCTATACACTCCTTAATACGCACATCGTCTTTAGCATCCATTGTCCATGCACTCGCGTGACATACCACCTCGCGATCACGCGGCTTAGTGAGCATGGATTTTTCCCAGAAACTTTGCGGCAATGACTGTAAACCTAAAGAGGTAAAAAAGTTTTCTGCCGTTTTGGTTATTGCCACCGCATCTTTTTTACTTTTTACCAATGCCGCCGTCACATCCAGATCGCCCACACCGGGATAAGGAGTGACCAAATCATAAATGCTACCCCATTGCTGACTCCACATATTGCCGAGCAAATGCGCAGGAATCGCTTGATCCAGCGGCACCTTGTCGGCTCCATAATATTTCGCCAGATCTGTGCGCACCTTGCAGTGAAGGGACTTATACAAGGGCTCTACTTGCGTCCAAAGGCGCTCGACCTCAGCATCAAAATTGGGAGACGGCATGTCATAACCCGATTTCCATGAAGCACCCAAATCACTAAAGCCGTATGCACGCGCACCGGCATTTGCGATCTCTACGTAACGCACATAATCTTTTTTGTAGCCGGGCGCAACGCTGCGCCAACCGGTCCATGCATCCAATAATTCGTCGTAATTGCGGCTTTTTACCAAGACTTCCGACAACTGATCCAAATCGCGACAATCCTTTTCGCTCGCATTGCTTTTTGCAGGTTTGCAATATTTCCCGGCACCATAAACACCTTCCATATTGGTACCCAGTTGCGCGAGTTCCGCGCGCTCGGCTGCTGAATCTGGTGGCAACAAGGTTTTACCAAGGGTCAAATTGGTATATGCCTTTGCCGTTGCGGGAGACATGGGTTTATCTTTATATCTACGCGCATCGGCTAATACGCCTTTTTCAAACTCCATTAATCGCTCGTTCGCTTTGGCTGAAAGCAGTGCAGTATCCTCGTTGAGATATGTCACATACGCCCATTGTGCGGCGTTGACTTCACGCGCAATCCCCAAATAACGAAGATTAATATCAGCAATAAATTCATCCGCTGACTTTTTATCAACCATAGCGTCTTTTTTTGTTGGAGCAGAAGGCTGGCACGATGCCAGAAAAAAACAAGCTGCTAACAGTGCGCTGGCCCGCCGAGTAAAATGTTGCTGTATATTTTTCATCACTATAACGATTCCATTTCAGCCAATGATTAACGAAGCCCTGCCATACCGCGCTTAAGCAGAGGTGAAATAATTAATAAAAACACGCCGAATCCCACCCCCACCAGGGTGAGATATTCAAACAATCCGGTGTAGGTGATGAGCATTGCCGATATATCGGTTTTTGCAGAAGTATCAATGGAAGCCAATTTTGACAAACGCGTTGCAAGGGTTTCTGACAGGGCCGTCGCCACAAACCAGGTACCCATACTTACGCCTACGACACGCGGAATGGATAATTTGGTAACCGCCGATAATCCAATAGGCGACAAACACAACTCACCTGTGCTGTGACAAAAGTAAGCAAGCACAAACCAGAGCGTAGCTACCTTGCCAAGATCATTAGGAAATTGCGCGCCCAATACCAGAGCACCAAAACCCAAACCGGCCAGGATAGTACCTATTGCAAATTTAACCGGAGTGGATGGGTTGAGTCCGCGCGAATCCAGCCAGGGCCATAGCAACGCAAAGGGAACAGCGAGCAGCATAATAAAGGCTGGGTTAAGCGCAGCAAATTGACTAGCGCCAATAGTGCTACCCAACACTTCACGATCCAGCACTCGATCAGCAAACAAGGTCATGGAAGCAGCCGATTGTTCGAACAGAGACCAAAACACAATAGTAGAAACAATTAGCACCATTAATACCAGCGTGCGCGAGAACTCCACACTGCGGTGCTTCACAAAACCATAAGCAATAAAGACCAACAAACCAAGTAATGCTGCGTAGAGCCAATATTCAGTGGCGGCGTCAGAAACCTGGAAGACGTGGTTCTGGGTGAGCACGCTGCCAATACCAATAAAAATCACCACGGCTGCTAATACCAGCAATGATTTTTTGGATTGCCAAGGGTTGGAGTGAATCATCGCGTAAGCGAGAATGCCGACTATGCCGAGTAGCAAGAAGATATTTTGCGTGATATGAACGACTGGCTCACTTTGCACCAACCACCAAACTAACGGCAGCGCCCCAATGCTGGCGATGTAAATCCACCACTCGTGCTTGATGCCAACGAGTTTTGTTGTCAACCATTCAGGATTCGGCGATTCTGCGTAACCCTGTAAATAACGCTGGCCGAACAAAAACGTAATCAGGCCCAGAATCATTCCCGCGCCCGCCAGGCCGAAACCGTATTTCCAACCGTAGGTTTCTCCCAGCCACCCACACACTAGGGTGGCGACCAACGCACCCACATTAATTCCCATATAAAACAGTGTAAAACCCGAATCGCGCCGCGGATCATTTTCGGGATAAAGCTTGCCAACAATTACCGAAATATTCGGTTTTAAAAAACCCACACCGATGACGATAAAAGCAATTGCGGAATAGAACACATTTAGCGCGGCGGTATCTTGTTTAGTGACTGCATCAGCGAGCACGGTGCCCGCGGCCAGAACCTCACCAGTGGCGAGGGTTAATGATTCGGTAAGCACGCTACCGGCGGGATAATGCACTGCCTGCTGCCCCTCTACCGCCATCAGGAAATGCCCAATCACCAAGAGAATTCCGCCAAATAAAACAGCTCGGCGTGTGCCCAGGTAGCGGTCTGCAATCAAACCGCCAATTACGGGCAATGCATACACCAACCCCGCATAAGCACCAAGAATATCCAAGCCATGGTTATCGGAAAATAAATGATATTTGGTGAGATATAGCAGCAAGATAAATTTCATGCCGTAGAACGAAAATCGCTCCCACATTTCGGTCGCGAAGCAGACATAGAGGCCCTTGGGGTGGCCGAGAAAATCATCACTGGTCTTTAGCATAAAATGAATTCTTGATTGTTTTTTTGATTGCACGTTAATCCATTGGGGGAGCAACCAGCGCCTGGCCGGTTGCTATTTAATCAATCCTTGTAATTTATCTTTATGGACTACCTTTTAAGCAGAAAACCCGCCAATTACTTCCTCTATCTGCCTGGAGGGTTTTCCGCATCAGGATTGGTATCAGTTAATTAAAATTTCAAATTAACCCCCACAAAACCGGACCGTCCGATCGGATCATAAGTAGCCGGGAAAGTATTGCCACTATTTTCCGCCGTACCACCGTATTCATTACCCACCACCGGAGGCTCTTTATCCATCAGATTGTAGATACCTGCACGCAGTTCCACTACGTCATTCAACGCGTAACTGGCAAACAGATCGAAATAATTGTAATCAGGAATAGTGACCACCGCATAGTCACTGGCATCTGCCTTACCTAAGGCCACAGCATCCTGGGTTATCTCATCAATGTATTGCCAGCGCAACGTCACCGTCCAGGCGTCCAGGCTCCAGCGGGTGGTTTGCGTAAAACGCAATTCCGGGTCAGGGCGCAAACAGGCTTTACCCACCAAGCCAACACAATCGACCGTAGGGAATAACGCGGCATCCTGCTGTTTGTTTTCCAACACTTTTACTGCGTTAAAACCTACATCCAGTGAACCCAGTGTATTTAAATCAAAATTGTAATTGGCGACAAAATCGATCCCCTTGGTTCTTTTGCGACCTGCGTTCACAACCGACGCGTCCACACCGGTATCGGTGCCGGACAACAGGGTGCCACTCATAGGGCTGCGATGGATACGCGAGCAGAAAAATCCATCAGGCTCTTTATCCAGCAAATAACAGGCGTCCACAATATTTTGCTCGGATAACGCCAATATCACGTTGTCGATATCGATATCGTAGTAATCCAGTGAGAGCGTAAGTGGCATAGCATCGGGTGTCACTACAAAACCCAGGGTGAGCGTGTCTGCTTCTTCAGGAGTCAGATTAGGGTTGCCGCCGACATAATTATTGGTTTGCCCCGCCTGAATACTATTAAATGCACCCACTTTGCCGGCCGGCACACCCGTTTGTTCGCAGAGCGTTACTAACGCCGGATCGGACAGCGCTTCGTCTTCAGCGCAATAGTCGATATTTAAATCACCGGTCGCCGGTGTTTTTGGTAAGCCTATCTCCGCCAAATTGGGCGCACGCACGGCGTGCTGAAATAAAGCGCGCAAGCGTAGCGCATCATTAAATGCCCATTCACCGCCAAATTTATAACTGGTGTTATCAAATTGATTGGTCGTGGTATCGCCAATTACCACTTTGTTGTCGTAGTCCGCTTGACGTACCGCGGCCTCAAGAACAATGGCTTTGGCAAACGGAGCATCCTCCACCACGGGAACACGCACCTCCGCGAAAAACTCCTGCACTTTCAAACTGGCATCTACCGGTGAGCTACCACCATAGCCAACCGAGTTAGCGTTGGCGTAATTTTGATCCGGCATATTTTGCGCATCCTCTTCGCGATGCTCTACACCGATTGCAAATTGCGCCGCATTGCTCGCCGTTGGCAAGGTAAAGCCCAGCGACCCAGTGAGCGTTCCACCAACGACTAACTGATTGGTGCGATTATTTTCATTGAGATTAAAACGAATAAACTTTGCCATTTCCGGAGTGATGGTATTCGGCCCGAAATAATTCACCGGCACACAACCACCGCTATCATCAGCGCAAACAATATCGCCAGTATCCGGGTCGCGCACTGCGAGCATTGCCTGCTGGGATTTTGCGTAGTCCACATCGTTAATAAAATTTTGCGCGCGTGCGGTATGGCCCTTTTGCGCAAATACTTCCCACTCATAATCCTCAAAAATCACACCGCGCAAGCCAGCTACAAATTGCAGCGTGGTATTTTCATAAAGCGAATCGCGCGTACCCAACTCGGTGAGGCGACGACCAAAGGCAATATCGACCAAACCATCATTTTGTGCACTGCCCTCTTCCACTGAATCCAGTTCCGCAAAAATGGCTTGATCCTGCGCTGATAAATAGGGGTTATCGACATTGAGCGAATACGGGAAAAAGAAAGTACCGGTGGGCGCCTGAATGGTATCTACACGATTATTGGCAAATGACAAACGTGCAAAAAATTCAGTGTCATCGGTAATTTTGTAATTGCCAATCACAGTACCGATATACTTTTCTTGCGGCGTTATTAACAGATTGTAGGGGTTAAAATTGAACGATTGGGCATCATCAGTTAGCTTGCCGGAATCATCAAACTGTACCGGGTCATCCAACCCAATACCAAACGCGGGAATATCCACCGAGGTATACACAGTGCCATTAGGATGAGTTCCGCTCCCACCTGGCTCCAGCATATTATCGAGTGAGAACTCCGAATAACTGCGGTCACCTTGATAGAGTGCATCCTGTTTGCTGTAAGTTAAACTCGCAACTATATTGCCTTTACCATCATCAATATTACCGCCCACTGTAATACTGAAATCATCGCGTTTTGCATCACTTTCAAAACTGGAGGACGTGGAATAATCGAACTCCACGCCACTGAAATCCTTCTTCATTACAAAGTTAACTACACCGCCAATGGCGTCAGAACCATAAACCGCCGATGCACCGCCAGTTACAACTTCAACGCGCTCAATTAATGCGGTGGGAATCATCGCCAAATCAACATAACCTTGATAATCGTATGGTGTAAAACGCTTGCCATCCACCAGTACGAGAGTGCGTTCCTCACCGAGGTTACGCAAATTGATGGTCGCCCCGCCATCATTTCCGTTATTGGTGTTGCTTCCAAGCGCTGCAACAAAACGCGGGTCATCACGCAAAAATTCTTCCGGGTTAATTGTGTTGGTCATTTTGAGTTCAGCCGCGTCGACTATAGCGATGGGACTGTTAGACGTGAGATCTGGCCGCTTTATTCGCGAGCCAGTAACCAGTGTTTCTTCTATTGCCTCCTCCGCACCTGACTGCTGAGCTACAACGGGGAGAGACATATATAAGAGCCCACTCGATACCCCCAAGGTGACACATTTAACGATTGACGCCAATTGATTGATATTGCGCATAGACTCACCCCTTTTTGCTGGTTAACTGACTTAACGTCCACTAGTAAATAAATTATCAATGCTTCGTCAGATACAGATCGTCGAACCACTATTTTTTTTGAGGAAGGCATAACAGTCTTTATCGCTCAAAAAAAATGCGACCACCACTTCTGTTAGCTGCTTTATGCAGTTGGCTTTTTCCAGCTCTGTTTATATTTTTTCTGGGAGAGCGGCTTTCATGCCAACTTGATTTGATAGTTTTCAACCAGTTATCAATTGGAAACGTTAAAACGAAACCTTAATTATTTTGCGAATATAATCTCATCGCACCAGCAAACTGGTACAAATTCAGGAAGAGACTCAGGGTTCCCACTACTTATATAACCCATCCAAAGTTAATTGCAGTTTAGTATATTATTTTGATTGCACCAGAAAGAAACAGAATAATGCACCAGAATGCATATGCCTGTTTCAAAAATGGGCGAGAGTTTGCGGGCCCGCTAATCCCACATATGCGCAAGATCTGCCACCGAGGCAATCACATAGGCGGGTTTAACGCTGGAATGATCAAGATAGGCGTCGCGATACTTTCCAGTTTTTACCAGGCAACCACGCACCCCCATTTGCTGGGCACCGCCGATATCACTATCCAGATCATCACCCACCATAAGTGCGTTTGCAGCATCCACGCCCACAGAATCCAGCACGCGCTGGAAAAATGCGCGATTGGGTTTACCCATTACCCGCGCGTTTTTGCTGCACACATATTCGAGCCCGGCGACGAAGAAACCTATATCGGCTTTAAGCCCTTCGTGGGTTTGCCAAAAGCGATTTTTATGCAACGCAATTAATTCCGCGCCTGCGTGCATAGCGTTAAATAAATTATTAATTAAGGTGATATCCCAAGCGTCGCCTATATCTCCCAACACAATGTAGTCTGGTCGCTGTTCATCCCAAAAAAATTCCGAGAAATCCTGCTTGATACCGTCGGCGACCACCGGCCAAATACGTAGCGGTCGACGCAGGTTTTGCTGAATGCTCAACAACTCCAGCTTTGCCCCCACCGGGGCGCTAATTAACTCTTCATCGTCCAGGGTAAAACCCATCACGCGTAGTTGCGCAATTAATTCATCAAGGGACTTGGTGGTAGTATTGGTTAGAAAGCGCAATTGAATACCGCGTTTGCGTAGCAATTGAAGTGCGCTAATGGCTCCAGGAATGGGCTGTTTGCCTACATACAGGGTTCCATCCAGATCCAGCATTATCAGTTCTGGTATACGTTTCATCGATCTGCTCCGCAATGAAAAATATCAAATTGAACTATAGCGCCCGGCCGATGATCGGTTAGTGTAAATTTTTATGGACCACCCGCAATATTTCTTCCGATAGCTTTTTATCATCTACTGCGCGCGCGATCACTTGCGCCCCCACCAGCGTTGCCAGTGTTAACAATGCCTGCTCACGTTTTACCGCTTCCGTTTTATTGGCGGGCAACAAGCTCATTAACGCATTTAACAAGCGATTAAACCCCTCAGTAAATGCGTGTTTGATGACCGGTGATTGCCGTGCAGCATCCACCCCCAAAGCGGCCATCAAACAACCGCTGCCGGGGTTGTCGCGGTGCTCGACAGACAAATAGCGTCCGATAAACGCCTTGTATTTATTCCCTCTAACTAAAGCAGGGGAATCCTGCCCCTGCGCTAATATTTCATCCACCGCGTAGGTACAGGTCTGCGCCATTAAATCTTCTTTTGAGGAGAAATGGCCGTAAAACCCGCCGTGAGTTAACCCGACTTTTTTCATCAAATCAGCGATACCGATACCATCAAAACCTTTCTCTCGAAATAATTGCGCTGCCACCTGCAGAATTTTTCCGCGATTTTCCGCCGCTTGCTCTCTACTAACTCTCATGATCAACCCCCCGTGCACGAATCCCGCTTCAACATAACCATCATATCGCTATAACGAAATAGTGTTTGACAGTATACATGATGATCATCATATAATTTTATACATTATGATCATCATGTATAAATTCGGAGCACACCCATGAACACCCCCGCGCGCATTGTTATTACCGGCATGGGCATAGCATCCCCGCTAGGCTGTGGCGTGGAGCACGTATGGCAGCAACTGTTGGCGGGAAAATCCGGGTTACGTCGGCTGGATGATGAAATTGTTGGAGAACTACCGGTCAAGGTGGGCGGCCTGGTGCCTTCATTCGTGGAAGATCCAACTGGCGGACTAAACCCTAACGCCATTGTTTCCCCCAAAGACCAGCGCAAAATGGATCGCTTTATTTTATTGGCATTGATCGCCGCCGATGAAGCTATCAAACAGGCGCATTGGGCACCGCAAACAAATGCGCAATGTGAGCGCACCGCAACCATTATCGCCTCTGGTGTAGGCGGTTTTCCGGCGATTGCCGACGCCGTGCGCACTATGGATGCGCGCGGCGCACGCAAGTTATCGCCATTTACCATTCCTTCATTCCTGGTCAACCTGGCCGCGGGGCATATTTCTATTAATTACGGATTCAAAGGTCCACTGGGCGCTCCGGTGACTGCGTGTGCCGCCGGTGTGCAGGCCATTGGTGACGCCGCGCGGTTGATTCGAAGTGGCGAAGCGGATGTGGCAATTTGCGGCGGTGCCGAAGCCACAGTACATGCGGTTAGCCTGGGTGGATTTGCCGCGGCGCGTGCATTGTCGACCGGATTCAATGAGGAGCCGACCAAAGCATCGCGCCCTTTTGATCGTGATCGCGATGGCTTTGTGATGGGAGAAGGCGCGGGAATCCTGGTGATTGAATCACTCGAACACGCTCTGGCACGCGGCGCACAACCAATCGCTGAGATAATCGGCTACGGCACCAGCGCCGATGCATATCACCTTACGTCAGGCCCGGACGACGGCGATGGCGCTAAACGGGCCATGGAGATTGCCATCAAGCAAGCTGGCATCAGCCCCGCACAGATCCAGCATTTGAACGCTCATGCGACCTCCACACCGGTCGGTGATAAAGGCGAATTAGCGGCGATCAAGCGCGTATTTGGTACAGACAACAAAATCGCAGTGACCTCTACCAAATCCGCTACGGGGCATTTGCTGGGCGCCGCCGGCGGGATTGAAACGATTTTTACTGCCTTGGCGCTGCGCGACCAAATCATCCCCCCCACCCTGAACCTGGATAATCCGGATGAAGATGCGATCGGTGTGGACATAGTTCACGGGCAAGCACGCCCTGCCGTGATCGAACACGCCATTTCCAACGGTTTTGGATTTGGCGGGGTTAACGCCAGCATTTTGTTAAAGCGCTGGGTGTGAGGCACACGTGGCAACGCGTATACTGCTCGCTCTTTTTACCGCACGCGCTGAGGAGCGATCATGTCGAAGTTCTGGAGTCCTGTGGTGCGCGAGCTGGAGCCCTATGTTCCCGGCGAGCAACCGCAAATTGATGGGTTAATCAAACTAAACACTAACGAGAGCCCTTACCCGCCCTCACCCAAAGTGATTGATTTGATCACCCATGACGCCATCGAACGTCTACGCCTCTACCCTGACCCCAATTCCAAAAAACTGAAAAATACCATCGCCGCCTATTACAGCGTTAAGGCTGAGCAAGTGTTTGTCGGCAACGGCTCCGATGAAGTACTCGCGCTGTTATTTATGGCTTTTTTCCAACAGGGTAAACCATTGCTATTTCCGGATATCAGCTACAGCTTTTATCCGGTGTATTGCAAATTATTTGGCATCGAAGAAAAAACCATTCCGCTACGCGAAGATTACACGATTGATTTCGCCGATTACCCCACCGACAACGGCGGCATTATTTTCCCCAACCCTAATGCACCCACCGCGATTGGAAAGCCACTCGCTGCGATTGAAGCACTGCTGCAAAAAAATACCGAGTCTGTCGTCGTTGTGGATGAAGCCTATGTGGATTTTGGTGCGGAAACAGCTATCACCCTGGTGGATAAATATCCGAATTTGCTGGTGGTACAAACACTGTCCAAATCCCGCTCGCTGGCCGGCATGCGCGTTGGGTTAGCCGTGGGGCACAAGGATTTAATTGATGCGTTGGATAGAGTAAAAAACTCATTTAATTCCTATCCGTTGGATCGTATTGCCGAGGCTGCCACTATAGTGGCGTTTGAAGATGATGTTTATTTTAAAACCTGCCGCGATAAAATTATCGCTACGCGTGAGTGGACTATTAACGAGCTGGAAAAATTGGGCTTCAAGGTGTTGCCATCGCAAGCGAATTTTGTATTTGCAGAACCGGTAGGAAAAAATGCGGCTGAGGTAGCGCAGCACTTGCGCGATAACAAAATTCTCGTGCGCTATTTTAACAAGCCGCGCATCAATCAATTCTTGCGCATCACCATTGGCACCAACGAACAAATGCAGGCAATGATCAACGCCTTAAAAAATATCTAGGCGATAAAAAAATGACCCGCACTATGCGGGTCATTTTTTATCGAATCTATTTTCTATCTACCACACCGGTTTAAGCACCCGATATTTGCGTAGTTTGAATTAAAAAATATTTATCCATTCCAGTCCACTCCAATAACTGCGCTACTTCTTTATTACAGTTACATAATTTTATTTCATCGCGTGTTGAGCCCTTGCGCTCTTTAAACAGAAGCAGCATGCCCAAGCCCGTTAAACTCAGCGCGGGAGTCTCCGTTAAATTAAATTCAAATTCCCGCATTCCAGCTGCTTCTGTATCGTTTAACAATCGACTCCACTCCTTGCGCAAGTCGTGATCAATAGAGCCGTGAATGTTAACGCGCAAACCACGGCCGCTATTGATAGGAATCCAGTCAAGGCTGGCAGAATCTGAAAAGGTAATAGCGCCAGAATAGGAGCCGCCACTTTTAGAAGCCGCAGGAGTTTTCGTCGCTGTCTGCTGCTTGGAGCCAACACCAGTTGCAAGGGATTTCCCGCCGGAACGCAACGGAACCTGGGGTTTGGGCATAGACACAGAAGCACGAGGGGCTTCAGGCTTTTTAGGTTGGGATTTGTCATCCCAACCGGCAGGGACTACATCTTCCCAGCTGCTATCAACAACACCATTACCAACCACTTCATCGATGACTCGCCCACTGGTGCGCTTGGCGCGCGCCTGATCATCTTCAGCACGAACAACTTTACGCTCACCCACGAAGGGAACCTGATGGCGCATAGCAGCTCCGACGAATGCAATAGTTAAGTTAATTTTAGTGCACCCCCTTACAAATGCGAGCAGCAACAAGGCCACACCAAAAAGCACATTGGTAAAGGAGTCTTATGAAAACATATTATTGGCACATTTTTCATTCATTTTGCAAAAATGCGCGCCGCTTGGGAATTTTCGAAACACAATATTGTGCGCCACCACAGCGTGATTGCTCATGTTTTATTCCAGACACAGATTTCTACTTTTTTTCTCATAAAAAAAAGCTCTATCATTATTTTTTCAGGTAAAGTGCGGAGCGATTGAAAAATTTGGGATGTACCCGGCCCCGGATGAGAGGCCACAGTAAGTATTCAATACCTCTGGCGAGACGATGACCCAAATTGAGAGACTATGCAAAGCAATGAGACAGTGCAGTCAAAGAACACTGCCATAGAACTAATTAAAAAGTTTCAGCAACTTTTTACTGATTTAAATCATAAGCAGATTGCAGAACGACTGGTTAAATTGGTGATAGCCAAAGAGACCATTAGCCGCGCCGTATTGATTGTCGAGCGCGATAGTCATTTATACGTAGAAGCAATTGCATCCGCAGGCACTCGGCAACCAACGGTGAGCGGGATTGCCACATCCCTAAGCCGGCTGAATTATCTTCCGCACCAATATATTCATCAGGTATTCGATTCGGGGCAACCCTGCGCGCTGGATCAACACGCAATCAACCAACTCGGCGCCTTGTTTATCCAAAAAGGCACCCATGCCTGCTTCCTGCATCCCATTCAGGAAAAAGATAAAACCATTGCCGTCTTTTATATGGAGTCCACTCAGGATCTGCAGCATCTGCAAAAAGCAGTTGCTGATTTGGACACTGTGTGGACCTTCAGTTCATTGCTCGTTCGTCAGGTGATCGATATGTGGCACCACGAAGAGCAAGCCGAACGCTTTCGCGTTGCTGAACAGGCGCTCTGGGCGAGCGAGACTTACCTCAATGCCATTTTGCGCTACTCACCGGCGCTGATCTCCGTTAAAGATTTGGATGGCAATGTGGTTCTGGCGAGCGAACATTACAAGCACATGGCCAATGTCGATGAATCAGGCTTCGTAGGCAAAAATGTGTTTGATGTCTACCCGAAAGACGTTGCCCAATCCATGTGGGAAATTGATGCGGCCACCAAAACCAAGCAGCAAACCTACGAAGTAGAACTGGATTTGATGCACAAAGACGGCAGCCAACACACCTATTTAATGGTTAAGTTTCCACTGCGAAGTAAAGAGAACAACGTGTTTGGTGTTTGCACCATTGGTACTGACATCTCCGAGCGCAAGCTGGCAGAAAATGCACTGCGCGAACAACAATCGCGCCTGAATTATATGGCCTTCCACGATTCGCTAACTTCCCTACCCAACCGCTCGTTGTTTTACGATCGTATCTATCACGGTTTGGCACGTGCACGCCGCAGTGAATCCAGAGTGGCGTTGATGCTACTGGACATAGATCGATTCAAGATTATCAACGACAGCCTGGGCCACGATGCTGGGGATATTCTGCTGAAAGCTATCGCCATGCGCCTGAATGAAGGGGTGCGCGATATGGATACCGTTGCGCGTCTTGGTGGCGATGAATTTGTGGTGGTACTGGAAGGTATTCACGATACTGAAGACGTAGTGTTTGTTGCGAACAAACTGCTGAGCACCCTGTCGCGCCCGCTGGAAATTAGCGGCCACACCATTTCAACAACGGTGAGTATCGGTGTCAGTATGTATCCCGAAGACGGCACCGACACCGACGAGCTACTGAAAAACGCCGACATCGCCATGTACAAAGCGAAAGAGGCAGGCAAAAACAACTGTCAGTTCTACACCAAAGGCATGAACGCCACTGCCGTTAATTATTTGCTGCTGGAAAATGATTTGCGGCGCGCCGTAGAACAACAGCAGCTCACGCTTTACTACCAACCACAAGTGGATTTGCAAACTGGCGAGATGATGGGTGTAGAAGCGCTGGTGCGCTGGCAACACCCGGAGCGAGGACTTGTCTCTCCGGCACACTTTATTCCTTTGGCAGAGGAAACCGGCCTAATTGTTCCCATCGGCGAATGGGTCTTGCGCGAAGCCTGTCGCCAACAAAAAGCCTGGTTGGACGCGGGAAAAAAAGTGGGCAAAGTAGCCGTTAACCTTTCGCCGCGCCAATTTCGCCAGAAAAATTTCCCCGGTAAAGTAGAGACCATATTGCGCGAAACCGGTTTGGATGCAAAACACCTGGAGCTGGAGATTACTGAAAGCTGTGCCATGGAGCACGCGGGAGAAACCATCAATCAGCTTAACCAGCTGAACCAGATGGGGATGTACCTGGCGATCGACGACTTCGGTACTGGCTATTCGTCACTCGCCTATTTACAACGTTTCCCCATACAGAAACTGAAAATCGACCGCAGCTTTATTAACGATTTACACGATGATCACAATGATATGGCGATCGCCAAGTCGATTATCGGGCTGGCTCATAACATGCAAATGCGCGTTGTCGCCGAAGGCGTTGAAACAGAGCAGCAAGCCGAGTGGTTGCGCGAGATGGGCTGCAACCAGGCGCAAGGATTCCTCTACTCCAAACCCATGACGGCCAAGCAACTGGAAAATCACTTCCGCAACGGGCGCTTCTTTTTTGACGGCACAGTGGTAGCGCTCGACGCCCACATAAAAATGGGAGCCTAAGGCTCCCATTTATTATCCTTCGCTCCTCATCAGAAGAAGTTTGCCCTATCAGCCTTTTCCCCGCGTTTTATTTGCATTGGGACGCGCGTTTTCTTCAACAAATGCAACTATGGCATCAGCGATATTTTTGTGCGTTGCGCCTTCGATGCCCTCCAGTCCTGGTGATGAGTTCACTTCCATCACTAGCGGGCCGCGCGCCGAACGCAGCAAATCCACCCCCGCCACGTGCAAGCCCATTGTCTGCGCCGCCTTGATGGCCGTGCGACGCTCGGTAGGGCTAAGCTTCGCAACCTTGGCTGTACCCCCTCGATGCAGATTGGAACGGAACTCTCCCTCCTGGGCTGTGCGCTCCATCGCGGCGACAACTTTATCGCCAATAACAAAGCAACGAATGTCACTACCATTGGCTTCCTTGATGAACTCCTGCACCAGAAACTCAGCGCGCAGTTCGCGAAATGCCTCAATGACACTTTCTGCAGCCTTCTGGGTTTCTGCCAGCACGATACCGCGACCCTGAGTGCCTTCACACAGCTTTAACACCAACGGAGTGCCGCCAACCAGCTTGATCAGCTCTTTGGCGTCATGCACGTTGTAGGCAAAACTGGTTTTGGGCAAGCCAATCCCCTTGCGCGACAATAGCTGCAACGCACGCAGCTTGTCGCGCGAACGCCCGAGCGCAATGGATTCCGTCAGGCAGTAAACACCCATCATTTCAAACTGGCGAATTACCGCCAGGCCATAGTGGGTCACCGAGGCTCCGATCCGCGGGATAACTGCATCAAAACCCTCCAGCTTTTCGCCCATGTACCAAATAGACGGACTGGCGGATGCAATATCGATATAACACTTGAGTATGTCGAGCACCCGCACCTCGTGACCGCGCTCGGTACAGGCCTCCACGAGACGACGAGTGGAATAAAGGCGGCGGTTGCGCGACAAAATAGCGATTTTCATAGATGTTCGAGACCGAAAATATTTTATGTAGACGAACTACTTACATGGATGGCATTAGCGGCTGATCTTTATTGCCGCCCAGCAAAAAGGATTTACTGCTATCCACTAAAAACCCCTTGCGCAGTGCGCTGCGCCCCAGAAGCATCCGAAAGCGCATGTTTTCGCGATCAGTCAGGGTCACTTCGATAGGCATTTCCACACCGTTGATTAACAGCCGGGTTTCGATCACCACGCGCTCCTCGCAATGGCCACCGGAATCAGTTACCGGGCGAACATCCTTGACGGGATACTCGCACTCAATGCAGGTCAAGCTATCTTTTTGCAGCGGATGCAGTCCAAAACGCACCCAGGGCTTGCCATCCTTTTCAAAAGGCGTAACGTAGTAAGCATGTAATGCGCTGGTTTTCGCGCCGGTATCCACCTTGGCTTTAATGTGGGGAATCCCCAAATCAGGCAAGGCAACCCACTCGCGCCAGCCGATTAGTTCTGATTGTTTTTTTGCCACAAGCAAGACTCCTGCAAAGGACGCAACAATAGGCCAAACACCTGAATACAAGCAAAGCACCAAATGCGCGCTTTGTACTCCAGTTAAGGCTAAAGGTAAAAAGAAAAATCTTATGGGCCTGGGAAGATTTTTCTTTTGTTTTTTAATGGGCTATGGTAAATAGCGCGGGTCAAAATCCCCCCTTTGCGGGAACCGACGCCAAACTTTCTCTCTGTCAATGTTGGAGTAGTCTTATGTCAGTTGATGTAGAGTCGCAAGACGCTGATCTGATGGGTGATGTTAGCATCGAAGCCGATGATGACGAGGCAGCCACACCAAAGCTCACCGGAAAAGAAGCCAGCCAGCACACTCTGGAAATGCGTCGCAAAATCGAAGATCGTCTGGAACGCCGCCGCATTAAAGACCAATTAGGTTACGACGATATTTCTGATCTGGATTTCTAAACCGGATTACACAACAAGCCTGATTAACAGGTATTCGGTCAATACTAAAAAAGCTGGAGCCGCCCAAGAGGCGGCTTGTTTTTGTCTCCCCCTTGTAAAGCGTTTCATATCTTTACCATTAACCCTTGGCTACACTATTGCTGCGCCAGCGGTAAGCTTCTATGATCACCCATGCAGCCAGCCCGGACGCTACCTTGGCGATCTCTATCCTCATGGACGCAGGCCCTGAAGGACAAGCGGGAGCCAGATATTAATAACCAAAAAGCAGCCAAAATAATAAGAGTTAACCACTGCGTTAACCAAGCGACCGCTGGAGCTCCGTTGTATGCAGCATTCCCCCCGACATAGATTGTATTTTGACATCATCCTTGGTTTTCTGGTGATCATTACCGTCTTTGCCGTAACCGGACAGGAACAAATCCTGGAGCAACGCCTGGAGATAGATAACCACTCAGGCCTCAGCCTGAACGTCTATGACGATAAAGAGAGTGGTGGCGACTCCAGTATTTATCTGGACAATCCAGGCACTATGGAGTGGCACTGCATACTGCGCGATAGCTATGACTTCCCATTCTGTGGTTTTGAAATTCTTTTCGACCCGGGGCGCACTAAAGGCATTGACCTCACCCACTACGACAAGCTACGAGTCTGGTTAGACTACTCCGGCCCCAGCCAAACCCTGCGGGTTTATCTGCGTAACTTTGATGCGAAATACAGCAAGAAAGAAGTTAAGCAGTCCACCAAATACAATCAGGTTGAATTCAATGTAAACATGCTGAACGGTGTGGCAGAGTTTTCCCTACGCGATTTTTTTGTCGCCAACTGGTGGGTATTCGACAACAACATTCCACCGCATTTAAGCCGTCCGCAATTCGACAACATCACTATTTTTGAAGTACAAACCGGCTCCGGGCGCCCCCTGGGTGAACACCATTTCCGGTTGCGTAAAGTGGAATTTATCGGACAGGCCCTGAGTGCCGCCGACTGGTATCTCACCATCATGGTGGTGTGGTTATTTATTATTTTGGGTTTCCTTGGCTATCGTATTATCTCGCTAAAAGATGAAGTCGTTGTGCAGCGCAAACGCGAATCAGAACTCATGGAAATTAACGAACTGCTGGATACCCGAAGTAAAGCGCTGGAGCTGAAAGCCAAGAAAGACCCGCTCACCGGCGCTTTCAACCGGTTGGGACTGGAAGAAGCATTCAGCGTAGGGCTCTACGATTGGCGCAACAACAAAAAGCCGCTGTCGCTGGTGATGATGGATATCGATCACTTCAAAAAAATTAATGACACCTATGGTCACGACATTGGGGATTTGATCCTGAGTAAATTGTCCGACCTTATCCACCAGCACATTCGCTCACAAGACTTGCTCGCACGCTGGGGTGGCGAAGAATTTGTGATTGTCTGTCGCGACACCGACATAGATAACGCCACGGCGCTAGCGGAAAAGTTGCGCGGTTTAATAGCAGCACACGAATTCCATAAAAATATCCAGGTCACCGCCAGTTTTGGCGTAGCCACGCTCAACACCAATGAAAACCTGGAGCAACTATTCAAAGCGGCCGACACCGCACTTTACGAAGCCAAAGCGAGCGGACGCAACCGGGTTATTGCTGCCAGCGCCGGTTAACCGCTCACTATTCAAGCCGTAAATTATCCACGTAAATCAATTGCGGCTTAGGCAAGCTCACCGCAAAAAGCTCCAGACAATTCACCTCCTCGATACGCATCTGCCGCTTGGCAGGTGCATTGCGAATATCGTCCATCGCGATACGCAGATTGTTCCAACCGGGACTCAAACTAATACGACGATTAAAGCGATCATCCAGCGCATTAGTACCGCGATCATGCTGCAAATCTGCAATTTTTAGCACCACTTGCAACGCCTCTGAGGAAGGATTGTAAATGTCTAGCGCAAAAAATCGGTATTGACTCCAATCCCCAAAACGGCCGACCCATTTGATACCCGAGTAAGTATCCATCGCCAAGGTTACCGCCAAAGCGAATTGCCCATTGGTGATGTAATTACCAACTTGCTGCTTGGAAACATGCTCGCCAATATTTGCCAACTGGTGCAACTCGTAACTTGTTTCAAAGCTGTTAATCAGCGGAAACTGCTTGCGCATTTGCCAATCGACATAAACCAACTGCGTACTCACCCACAGCATTGGCAACATGAAAACAACACTCAGCACGCGCAACACAATCACCAGGTAGCGTCGATTTGTTGCGCGCTGCCCCCAACAAAGCGCAATAAATGCACCTAGAACGTTGTGGGCCACATCGCTCCAACTGGCATCGCGCCCAACAAAATTCTGCACAAACTCTATAACCAAACCCAGAATGAAAATAGCGAGCACTACCCAAAGCCATGCGCGACCAAAAGGAATAGGACGAACCAGCTGCGCAAACAGTAGCGCTGTAGCAAAAAAAATAACGTGCCCGTAATTCCACAGATTGTTAAACAACGCCGA